>CAMDHL010000219.1 GCA_945898105.1 Comamonas sp. lk
GGTGCAACGCATATTGAGCGCATTGATTTGTTAATTAAATTGATTGCCGATCAGCATGGACTGCATTCTGACTCGGTCGATGAAACCGAGCGCCGTGTACATGGCTGGCTCGATCGCAACCGAAATGCAAGCGCCGCGCCTGCGACGCAGCTAAACGCCCCAGAGGTTGTTAGCTAAGGGGCAAAGCCTGTATAGCCGCAGGTGTAAAACCGGCCGCTGCTTGCTAGAATGCCCGTGCGGCGATCGCCATCCGCAATACTCCGGGATGTAATTCCGGAGTTATTCCAGTTGTCGACCGCGTGTCGACGCCTGGCCCGAGTGGTGAAATAGGTAGACACATCGGACTTAAAATCCGCCGCTTCGTGAATAACGGGCGTACCGGTTCGATTCCGGTCTCGGGCACCAACCCCCTCCTATCGAAGGGTACTTGGTCTACACTGCATGCAGCAAAGATCTAAAACTCAGCGTTCATGTCCCGATACAACAATCCTTTTGAAATTCACGTGCACGGTCAGGTCGTGCTTCGGCCCGAAGTGCAATTGCCTGATGTGCAGGAAGCACTCAAGCCATTGTGGAAGTATGCGGGTGCGCGATCCTTGGCGGACGCGGCCCAAAGCGCCTACGAAGATGAGCCAGGAATCGAATTTGTTGCTGTTGAGCACCAGTTACAGATGTGCTGGACGGTGTCAGGAGACGAAGATTTCAGGCAAGTTTTAGACGAACTGTGCATGAACCTCAATGAGCTGGCCCTGGCGGGCGCCGCGATTGAGGTGACCTTTTACGATACTGACTTTGATGAAGAAGAGCAAAGCCCCGAGGGTGATTCACGCGATGATTTTTTGATGCTGTTTGTCGGCCCCAACCCCGCCGCCATCATGCAGGTGCAGCGCGATCTGCTGGTGCAGGATCTGATCAGCATGATGGAGCGCCATTTTGACGGTGCGGAGCTAGGTGGGGTAGTAGCTGAGGTGGACAAGTTGTTCGCCCAACGTTTTGACGATTTGGTTAACTCGCTGGAAATTGGCAAGCCTCCGCGCGGTTCGGGCGGAGGTTTCGGTAGCGGTCATGGCGGCGGTCGCAAGCCGCGTCATTTGCACTAAAAACCGCGCTGCTCTTTAGCCTTAGGCGCGGCCCGGGCTCAGTAGCCGCGAGTGATCGGCATTTCGACCGGTTTTGGATCAACCGCGTATTTGCCAAGCTCAAGCTTGGCAATTGCATTGCGATGCACTTCATCGGGGCCGTCGGCAAAGCGTAAGGTGCGCGCATTGGTGAAGGCGTAGGCCAGCGGGAAATCATCCGACATGCCACCAGCGCCATGCACTTGCATAGCCCAATCAATCACTTGGCCGGCCATGTTCGGGGCAACGACTTTGATCATGGCGATTTCATTTTTGGCAAATTTGTTGCCGCCCATGTCCATCATCCATGCCGCTTTGAGCGTTAGTAGGCGTGCCATGTCGATGCGGCAGCGTGCCTCGGCGATCCGCTCCTGGGTCACCGTTTGTGAGGCGACCGTTTTGCCGAAGGCGACACGGGACGAGGCGCGTTTACACATCAACTCTAAGGCGCGTTCGGCCAGGCCAATCAGGCGCATGCAATGGTGGATACGTCCGGGGCCAAGACGACCTTGGGCGATCTCAAAACCGCGTCCTTCACCCAACAAAATGTTGCTTGCCGGTACCCGCACGTTTTCAAACAGAACTTCCATGTGGCCATGGGGCGCATCGTCATATCCAAATACCGTGAGTGGCCGTACCCGCGTAATACCTTTGGTATTGGAGGGCACCAGCACCATGCTTTGTTGTGAATGGCGGGGCGCCTGTGGATCGGTTTTCCCCATCACAATGTAGATCTCGCAGCGCGGATCACCGGCGCCGGAAGTCCACCATTTGCGGCCATTGATTACATAGTCGTCGCCATCACGCTCAATGCGGGTGGCGATGTTGGTGGCGTCGCTGGAGGCGACGTCCGGTTCGGTCATGGCAAAGGCGGACCGGATTTTTCCTTCCAGCAAGGGTTTGAGCCATCGTGCACGATTGGCCTCCGATCCGTAGCGTGCGATAGTTTCCATATTGCCAGTGTCCGGCGCCGAGCAATTGAAGACTTCGCTGGACCACATCACCCGACCCATGAGTTCGGCCAGCGGCGCGTATTCCTGGTTGGTAAGGCCCGCGCCGTGGTAGCCCGATGCCTCGGCACTGTCGACGGGCAAGAACAAATTCCAAAGTCCTTCGGATTGGGCTTTGACTTTGAGCGACTCTATCAATTGCAGGGGCGTCCAACGCTTTCCCGCCGCCGTATTGGCGTCTATTTCCTGGTGGTAAGCCCCCTCCGCAGGGTAAATATGCTCATCCATGAAGGCCTTGAGTTTGGCTTGCAATGCCTTGGTTTTGTCAGAGTATTCGAAGTCCATGGTGTCTCCAGTGCGGTATGAAATAAGTAGGTGTAATGGTGAAATACGAGAGGCTAGGCGGTACTTGCGCCTTGGTATTTTTGCGCGAAGGACCAAGCTAGTTTGGCCAGCGGTCTGGCACCTGCGCCTGAGCTGACCGCTTGCGCGCTAGAGGCGGTTCCGGCCTCCACGCGTTTGGCAATGCCTTGCAAAATGGCCGCAATGCGGAACATGTTGTAGGCCATGTAAAAGTTCCAGTCCGCGCTCAGCGCTTGTGCGTCGATGTGGGGCATGTGCTGACAATACATGCGTATGTATTGCTCCTGGTCTGGTATGCCTAAATCGGCAAAGTCCATTCCAGCGATGCCCCGAAAACTTCCAGGCGGAATATTCCAAGCCATGGCGTGGTAGCTGAAGTCAGCCAGAGGGTGGCCCAATGTGGAGAGTTCCCAGTCCAGTACCGCCAGTATGCGCGGCTCGGTGGGGTGAAAAATAAGATTGTCCAAGCGGAAATCGCCGTGGACCACGCTGACCAGAGATTCGCTTTGGGCCACCGCTGGAATGTGTTGGGGCAGCCATGCAATGAGGTGGTCCATTTCCTCAATCGGTTGGGTAATGGAGGCCTGGTATTGTTTGCTCCATCGGCCGATTTGGCGCTGAAAATAATTACCAGGCTTTCCATATCCGCTCAGGCCTTGTGCGTGCACATCCACGCGGTGCAAGGCGGCGATAACGCGATTCATTTCGGCGTAAATGGCAGCACGCTCTTCTCGGGACATGCCGGGCAAGCCTTGATCCCAGAGGATGCGGCCTTCCACAAAGTCCATGATGTAGAAGGCGCGGCCAATCACCGACTCGTCTTCGCACAGGCAGTACATGGTCGGCACAGGAACCTCGGTGCCGGCCAGCCCGCGCATAACGGCGAACTCGCGTTCAATGGCATGGGCCGACGGCAACAACTTGGCGACCGGCCCGGGCTTAGCACGCATCACATAGCTGCGGTTGGGAGTTTGCAATTTATAGGTTGGATTGCTTTGTCCGCCTTTGAAAGATGCGACGGTCAAAGGGCCTTCAAACCCGGGTAAATGCGTTTGCAGCCATTGAGACAGGGCGGCGGTATCAAAGCTGTGCTTGTCCGCAACCGGCTGCGTGCCTACGAAGTGGTCGAAGTCAGTCATTGTGTGCGGATTTCCTTAAAAATCAGAATTTGCGAGCGCTTATAAATCGGCCTCAGCAATACGCATAAGCGCAGGCCGGTCCCGGATTACCAGGCCACCCGGTTCTATCCGGATGAAGCTATCGCGTTCCATAGACTTGAGCTCTTGATTGACCCGCTGGCGCGAAGCACCCAACAATTGGGCGAGTTCTTCTTGCGCAAGTTGGAGGCCGATCCGTATTTCGCTGCCGTCACTGAGAGAGGGTATGCCGTAGCTCCGAACCAAGTGCAGCAACTGTTTGGCTAAGCGAGCACGCAAGGGAAGGGTGTTTAGGTCCTCAACCAAGCCGTAAAGCTGACGGATACGCCGGGCGTGCAGCCGCAATAGCGCCTCGTATAGCTCGACATGGGCGGAAAGAATTTTCTTGAAGTCCGCTTTAGCAACGCACAGTGTCGTGGTGTCGCCATGCGCATAGGCATCGTGGGTACGGCGATCCCCGTCAAAAATGGCGACATCGCCAAACCAGATGCCAGGCTCCACATAAGTTAGCGTAATTTGCTTGCCCGAGATCGAGGTGGAGCTGACCCGAACCGCGCCTTTGGCGCAGGCTAACCATTCTTCCGGTGGTTCACCGCGCGCTGCTAGCAGTTCACCGTCGCGGTAGCGCCGAACATAGGCATAGCGCAGGATGTCGTGTTTGAGTGAAGGCGAAAGCGCCGAAAACCAGCGCCCCGAATTGATGGCGTTGCGCTCTTCAACGGTAAGAATGGGTTCGTCCATGG
>CAMDHL010000220.1 GCA_945898105.1 Comamonas sp. lk
GGGAGATTTTGGATAGCCGAGGTAACCCAACGGTCGAGTGTGATGTGCTGCTGGAGTCCGGCACCATGGGCCGTGCGGCGGTGCCATCTGGCGCTTCCACGGGCTCGCGAGAAGCCATCGAGCTGCGCGATGGCGACAAGCTGCGCTACCTTGGCAAAGGCGTGCTGAAGGCAGTGGACCATATCAACAACGAAATTTCTGAAGCGATTCTGGGTTTAGATGCTTCAGAGCAAGCCTTTCTGGACAAAACCTTGATTGATCTGGATGGCACCGAAAACAAAAGTCGTCTGGGTGCTAACGCGATGCTGGCCGTATCAATGGCTGTTGCCCGCGCGGCGGCAGAAGAAGCCGGTCTTCCGCTGTATCGCTACTTCGGCGGAATGGCGGCAGTGCAAATGCCCGTGCCAATGATGAATGTGGTTAACGGCGGCGCGCATGCCAACAATAACCTGGACTTGCAGGAGTTCATGATTATTCCGGTGGGTGCGTCCACCTTCAAAGAGGCCCTGCGCCAGGGCGCCGAGGTGTTCCATGCGCTCAAGAAAATTTTGCATGACAAGGGCATGAGTGTGGCCGTGGGTGATGAAGGCGGCTTTGCGCCCAATGTGCCGGGCCACGAAGCCGCTATTCAGATGATTTTGGAAGCCATCGAAAAAGCCGGCTATGTCGCAGGCGAACAAATTGCCCTTGGCCTGGACTGCGCCGCTTCGGAGTTTTACAAAGACGGCAAATACGAACTCACCGGCGAAGGCCTCAGCCTAGACGCGCAGCAATGGACCGATATGCTGGCCACTTGGGTGGACAAATACCCCATCATCAGCATCGAAGACGGCATGGCCGAAGGCGACTGGGACGGCTGGAAACTGTTGACCGACCGTCTGGGTAAAAAAGTCCAAATCGTGGGTGACGACTTGTTTGTCACCAACACCAAAATTTTGAAAGAAGGCATAGACAAAGGCATTGCCAACTCCATTCTGATCAAAATCAATCAAATCGGCACCCTGACTGAGACCTTTGCCGCCATCGAAATGGCCAAACGCGCCGGTTATACGGCCGTCATCAGTCACCGCTCGGGTGAGACTGAAGACACCACCATTGCCGATATTGCCGTGGGCACCAATGCCGGCCAGATCAAAACCGGATCACTCAGCCGCTCCGACCGCATGGCCAAGTACAACCAGTTGCTGCGTATCGAAGAAGATTTAGGCGAAGTGGCGGTTTACCCGGGCCGCTCGGCTTTTTACAATCTGCGCTGATCCTCATAAGCCTTTAAATGAAACTGCGCCTGCTCCCCGCTGCTTTACTACTGCTCCTGCTGGTCTTGCAGGCGCAGCTGTGGTTCGGGCGCGGCAGTATTCCCAATGTGGCACGCCTGGGGCAGGAGTTAAGCGCACAAATGCAGAGCAATGCGCGCGCAGATCAAATAAACCAGCGCATGGAGGCCGAAATCCGTGATCTGCGCGAGGGTCTGGAAATCGTGGAAGAAAAGGCGCGCTCCGAGTTGGGTATGGTCAAGCCCAATGAAATATTTGTGCAAGTGGTCAAATAAGACCGCTTGTGTCATTGGCGCTATAGGTACATGGCGCAGCCCCTAAAAATCGCTGTGCTCGGTGCTGAGTGCACTGGAAAATCCAGCTTGGTCTCGGCACTACAAGCACATTGGCAAGATCGTGGTGCAAAAGTAGTGTTAGCCCATGAAGTGCTGCGCCAGTGGTGCGATCAGCATGGCCGCACGCCCCTTGCACACGAACAAAATGCGATAGCCCAAGCTCAGGCAGTACTGGCCGAGCAAGCGGCGGATGGCGATTACATGATCGCTGATACCAGCCCTCTCATGACCGCGATCTACAGCGACGTGCTGTTTCAAGACCAGTCGCTTTACCCTTTTGCGCTGAGCCATCAGCGCATCTACCAACACACATTGGTCACGGGACTGGATTTGCCCTGGAAGGCCGACGGCATTCAGCGAGACGGGCCGGCCATGCGCGAGCGCATTGATGCGCGTTTGCGCGACGTGCTGCAGCAAGCGGGGCTGCCCTTTAATATGGTTTACGGGCAAGGCCCACAGCGCCTGGCTAGCGCGGTGGCCTTGTTGGAGCCCAGCCAAGCAGCAATTTCAGGTGGAACAGGTTCGTGGCGCTGGCTTTGCGATAAATGCTCGGACGCGAATTGCGAACACCGTTTGTTTAGCGATCTGAAGGCGGCTGCCCCGCGCTGATCAATGTGCGCTGCTGCCCGGCGTAACTTGGCGCGTAGGATCGACAAACAACTGGGCGGTATCCACGGGGTCAAAGCGATATTGCACGCCGCAAAACTCACAGGCTACTTCCAGTTCGCCGCGCTCCTCGATCACGCTTTGGGCTTCATCTGCTCCCAGCGATACGATCATGCGCGCCACCCGCTCGCGGCTGCAACTACATGCAAAGCGCGGACCGGTCGCACCCTGCAGCGGTTCAAAACGCGTCAGGGACTCTTCCCAGAACAAGCGATGCAAAATCATCTCCGCATCTAACGTGAGCAACTCCTCCGACTTGAGGGTTTTGGCCAGTATGGCGATGCGTTGGTAATCCTCGTCGCGCCCAATGGCATCTTCATTTTCCCGGCTCACCAGGCTGCCCTCCAGATTGCCCATGCCTTGCACCGGCAGGCGCTGAATCAACAGCCCGGCGGCCATGTTTTCACTGGCCGCCAGCACCAGCGTGGTGTCGAGTTGCTCGCTTTGCAACATATAGTGTTCCAGCACCTCGGACAGGCGCTCTATCGGAGCGCCATGATCGTCAAACAAAGGCACCACGCCTTGGTAGGGTTGCTGCCCCGGGAATTTGGTTTTGGGATCCAGCGTGATGGCGCAGCGACCCTGGTTGTGGGCGTTGACCATGTGACTCAAACTGGCCGCCTCGGGCAAAACACCGATTAGCGTGGCGGTGGCACGTAACGCCAAGTCGGGCTGCACTTCCACCACGGCTAATTTGACCGGCCCGTCGCCCATGATCTGCATGGTGAGCGAACCGTCAAACTTGATGTTGGACTGCATCAGGGTAGCCGCCGCGGTCATTTGCCCCAGCATGTCACGTAGCGGCGCAGGGTAAGCGCCATGCTGGGTGTTAGATGCGCGTCGGCCCAAAATTTCGGTCCAGGTATCGGTCAACTGCACCAGCATGCCGCGCACCGGAAGGCCATCAAAAATAAATTTATGCAATTGGGACACTGTGGGCTCCGGAAAATATCTGGCCGGTCGGACCGGCTATGCGTAAATGCAAAGACTTAGTGAAGGTCTGCATAATTCCGTCATCGCGAGGAGCGCAGCGGCGCGGCGATCCTTCAATGCAAGCTTGGCAAGCCAAAATGGATTGCTTTGCTGGGCTCGCAATGACGGGTATGGACTTTTGCAGAGCTTCCTTAGGCAATTTTGTTGAATGAGGCTTTATAGCGCAGCGCGTTGTCGATGTAATGCTGTGCCGTGAAGCGCAAGCCTTGCATTTGCTCGGGGCTCAAACTGCGGACCACTTTGGCCGGGCTGCCCATAATGACCGAGCCATCAGGAAACTCTTTACCTTCGGTCACTAAAGAGCCGGCTCCGACCAGGCAGTTTTTGCCGATTTTGGCGTTATTGAGGATCACGGCACCTATGCCTACCAGTGTCTCGTCACCAATCGTGCAGCCGTGCAGCATCACTTTGTGCCCTATGGTCACGTGCTTGCCGATAGTCAATGGAACGCCAAAGTCGGCATGCAGCACGCTGCCGTCCTGAATGTTGCTGCCTTCCCCGATGTGGATGTACTCGGTATCGCCGCGTATGACGACCCCAAACCAGATACTGCTGTGCTCGCCCAATTGCACGTTGCCCATGACCTGAGCGCTGTCGGCCACATAGGCGGAATCGGGGACGGTGGGGCTGATCTGATCGAGTTCGTAAACGGCCACGGGAATTCCTGGAAGGGTTACAAGATACCTAGAATTGTAGGGATGGAACTCCGCGCACAAGCCCTGGCCGCATTTACGCTGGCTGACCCCGCCCAAAAAGTGGCGGCGGTGCAAGCCTTGTGCGCTGACGCTTCGGCTCTGGCCTGCGACACAACAGTTGATTTGAAAGCCCTCTCAGGCCCCGGTCGACCGGCGCGTCCCCTGATGATTCACCCGCGCGCCGTGCCCAAACGCTCGCCCCATACCGTGGCCGGCCACGCGGCGCTGATGCACTCCATCGCGCATATTGAATTTAACGCCATCAACCTAGCGCTCGATGCCGCTTGGCGTTTTGCCGATCTGCCCGAGGCCTATTACCGCGACTGGATACAAGTGGCTGGGGAAGAGG
>CAMDHL010000221.1 GCA_945898105.1 Comamonas sp. lk
GCATCAAAAATATCTTGCACGCTTTCGACCAACTGCGCGCCCTGCTTAATCAAGGCGTGGCAGCCACGGGACTGCGTGCTATGAATGGACCCGGGTATCGCAAACACCTCCTTGCCCTGATCCAGCGCCTGCTGCGCGGTGATCAGCGAGCCCGATTGCAGAGCAGCTTCAATCACCAGCGTACCCCGCGACAGTCCTGCGATCAAGCGATTGCGCCTTGGAAAATGTGCCGCCAGTGGCGCTGTGCCTAATGGATATTCACTAAGGACCAGGCCGTGCTCAGCGATAGCACGCGCTAGATGGTGATGCTGCGCGGGATAGACCCGGTCCAGGCCCGTGCCCACCACCGCTACGGTAGGTAAGCCTGTTTCGCAGTTTTCCAATGCGCCGCGATGGGCCGCAGCATCGACGCCCAGCGCCATGCCTGAGACCACGGTTAAGCCTTCCTGTGCCAGCGCTTTGCCAAAGGCACGGGAATTTTCCAGACCCTGGGGTGTGGGGTTACGGCTACCCACGATAGCAATGCTGCGCGAGGCATCAAGGCAGTTCAAAGCCCGTTCGCTTCCGGCTGCATAGAGCACCAAGGGCGGGTCGTCGATCTCCAACAGTGCGAAGGGGTAGCGTGGGTCGCCCAGCACCAGCATGTGGTGCTGCCGCCTTTCACTTTGCAGCCATTGCTGGGTAAAGCGGGCTATAGCTTCAAAATCGGACGGTAACTGCAGCAAGGCCTGTGCCTGACGGGCCTGCACCACCGCTCTTAAGGTGGCGGCCGACTGGGAAAAAATCGCCGCCGGGTCGCCAAAAGCGCGCAGTAAATTTCGGCCACTGACGCTGCCAATGCCCGGCGTCATTTGGAGTCGCAGCCACCCTGCCCAGTTTTCATCATCCATGGCTGGCTTCATCGGTTCGGGCGTGGGTGTGCAAATCAGAGGCCGCTCAGGCTGTCGCCGACTTGCACCGGTTGGCTCACCTCTCCGATCAATGCGTAAGAAAGCCTCTCAAAGGTCAAAAAAACCATGGCTTGCCCGGCCAGTTCCGGAGTCGTTTGCAAAATAGGGCGTCGGGGGTCTGCAGCGTCCAGGGTCAGGCGCGCAGCTTTTCGGACCGCCATGACGTGGCCCGGCTCTAAACCCTGTGCCTTGCCTTGGTTAAGCACCACAATTTGATTTTGCGCGGCGCTTGCGACCCCATCGCCATAGATGGAAATGATTTGGGCAGATAGTTGCGCGGGCGCGGGGTGGGGCGACAGTTCACGCCACCCATTGTCTCGGCTCGAAAACAGACGATCGCCCGGCCTGATCTCTGATATGGCATGCACAACTTCTAAGGTGGCTGGACGGATTATTTCTTCGATTTTTTTATCTTTCTCAATTTTCTCAATGCGCTCACTTTGAACCAGGCGTGCGCGTCCCACGAACTGAGCCTCCATGCCCAACACTAGCCCGCTAACCGGGTCCTTGAGCGGCGTCGGATTGCGGTAGATATTCCAAGCGTCCGGCATATTCGCCTGGACCACAAAGGCCTGGCCCGACAAGCTGCGCGCATAAATCCGATCACCTTTGGTGATCAGGTCTCGATGGTCCACGCTGGCCACGATGCGGGGCAGGTACTGGAATTGGTCACTTTCAAAAATGCGCGGCGCGGCCAAAAACGGCTCTATGACTTTACGCTCCAGAGACCGTATCTGCACCGGTGGCAAGGACTCGCTGCGAACCTGAGCTTGTAGGCGCACCAGCGGCACTTGGCCTGCGGCGGCAATGCCTATTTGGGCGCTCGCGGGCTGCGCCAGAGCAATCGCCGCCGTGCAAATCAGGCCGTATGCGGTGGGCGGCAATGCCATATTCCATTTCATAAAATACCTCTGTAAGCGTTTTAATTTTTATCAATTTGACAAATATTAATTATTTTTGCACAAAAACCTGCTTAAAAATTAAAAAATTACCCTTAATGCTGGCAAAGCCCCTGAAAAAGGGAAAATATGCCCCTTCTTTTCGTGTTCTTATGGCTTTACTTCCAATTCTTTGTTACCCCGATCCACGATTGCACACGGTGGCCAAGGCCGTCCCGGAGGTGGACAACCGTATCCGCCAATTAACCAAGGACATGCTTGAGACCATGTACGAGGCCAGCGGTATTGGTTTGGCTGCGACGCAAATTGATGTGCACCAACGGGTGATCGTGGCTGACGTATCCCAAGAGCGCGATCAGCCTTTGGTGCTGATTAATCCCGAGTTGGTATGGACCAGCCCTGGCACCCATATGAACGAGGAGGGTTGCCTGTCGGTCCCCGGCATTTACGATGGCGTCGAGCGCTTTGACGCCGTCCATGTACGTGCCATGGACGCGCAGGGCGCAATCCGGGTGATTGAAGCGACCGGCCTATTGGCGGTATGTATCCAACACGAGATGGACCACTTGCTCGGCAAAGTGTTTGTCGAATACCTGTCGCCACTCAAGCGCAACCGCATCAAAACCAAAATGCTCAAAGCCCAGCGCGAGGATTCGCGTTGAGGCTGGTATTTGCCGGCACCCCGGAATTTGCCCGCGTCGCACTCGCGCGTTTGCATGCGGCGGGGCATGAGATCGCCTTGGTGCTGACCCAGCCCGACCGCCCCGCCGGGCGCGGCATGAAATTGCAGCCCTCAGCCGTTAAGCAATTTGCACAGCAACACCAGTTAGCCGTGGCGCAACCAACCAGTTTGCGTTTGGACGGCAAGTTTGCTGCGCAGGCGCAGGCCGCGCAACACCTTCTCAGAGAGGCTCGCGCAGATGCGATGGTGGTGGTGGCTTACGGCCTGCTCTTGCCCCAATGGGTACTGGATGCCTTGGCTGGCCCTGGCCAGTGGGGATGTTTCAATATCCATGCGTCTTTGTTGCCGCGCTGGCGTGGCGCTGCGCCTATTCATCGCGCGATTGAAGCGGGTGATCTGGAGTCCGGCGTCACCATCATGCAAATGGATGCCGGCCTGGATACCGGACCCATGCTCTTACAAGAGCGCATTGTCATTGGCCCTGATGCAACCACCACCGTGCTACACGATGCACTGGCGGACCTGGGCGCGCGCTTAATGGTGCAAGCCTTGGAAAACCCGGCGGCATTGCAAGCGCTGGCGCAAAGTGGCGAAGGCGTTTGCTACGCCCACAAAATCGACAAGGCAGAAGCGGCTATAGATTGGCAGCAACCAGCCGCGCAGATCGCGCGCAAAGTCCGCGCATTTGATCCCTTCCCCGGTGCGAGCACTCGTTTGGGCGAGGAAACCCTGAAAGTCTGGGGCGCCCAGGCTATTGCGCTGAAAGAAAACGAGCATTTGACAGCTACAGGCTTGGCTGCGCACCCCGAAGGCATGCAGGGTGATGCCGACCCAGGTCACCGCGCACCGGCGATAGCGGCCATGGGCGCGACAACCTCTTTCGTTTCGCGCCAGTCTGTACCAGTCACCGCTGAAAACACGACAGGCGCAGGTGGGCTGATACGCCCTGGCCAGATCCTTGTCAGTGACCAATACGGCCTGATTGTGGCGGCCGGTGCGGGCAGCTTTTTGCGCATTACCCACTTGCAGCGGCCCGGCGGCAAACGCCTGGCGGTTGCGGACTATCTGCAAGGGCATCCACTGGTCCCTGGTTTGTGTTTTGATGGCCCTGCGGCATAGAACACCGTTTGATGTTTTTTTCTCGCACGCAGCGCCGCAACCCGGCCTATCGCCAAGGCTTTATGGAAATGCTGACGGTCGCGCCCGGCATCGCCGCTTGGGGCCTGATGACCGGGGTCGCGATGGCCAAATCCGGCATGAGCACGCCCGACGTGCTGGCCATGGCCATTTTGGTCTTCGCAGGCAGTTCCCAACTAGCGGCGATTCCACTGCTAGCCGCCGGGGCGCCGCTGTGGGTGATTTTGGCAACCGCTTTTTGTGTGAACTTGCGCTTTGTAGTGTTCAGCGCGCATTTGCGCAGCTACCTCATGCATTTGCCGCGCCGCCAGCGGGTGACAGCGGGCTATTTTGTGGCCGACTTAACCTATGTGCTTTTCACCAAACGCTACCCGGTGCCGGGCACCACTGAGCAGGAGCGTGCCGACCAGATGGCTTATCTGGCGGGCAACGCCACGATCAATTGGCTCAGTTGGACCGGCTGTACCGTTCTGGGCGTAGTGCTGGCCAATTACATCCCCGCAGCATGGGGTTTGGCTTTTGCGGGCGTTCTGGCCTTGACTGGCATCCTGTGTTCTCTGGCCACCAGCAGGATGCGCGTCCTATCGGCCTTGATGGGCGCGGT
>CAMDHL010000222.1 GCA_945898105.1 Comamonas sp. lk
GCCTTTCCTCTGCGAAAAAAATCTTGCTCGTTACCTGCTTTAAGAGTGACATTTTTCATACGGTTCTCCTGAGTGCAGCCCAATCCGTCTGGAACTGATCTTCTACATCATCAAAACTTGTGAATTCGATTGCAGCCACAACACCAAAATAGTGGCGGTGGTGATGCCCATGTTGATTGTCATAACCCACCACGCGCCCGTTATCGCCAGCATGCAGTTCATGGTTGATGTAGGCAAGGTTGTAACGAGTCACGTGACCTTGCGTATCAACCCAAATTTCACGTCGAAGCTGACCATTCCCACGCTTTTTTGTGATGTGGTGCGTATCGTCGACAATTTTTCGATCAGCCATGACATATATTATCATGGCTGCTCCCCTGGGATGCTTGACGGACTGCGCAGTGCGTTGCAATAGGTGCCGGTCTTGGCATCAGTCGCCGACCTGTCGGCAGTGTGGGGAGTATTTCGGTGACCGGTTTACCGCCTCGGGCCAATTGCAGTCCTCGATGAAGGACTGCTTTGGGTCGAAAGCTGCCGGTCAATTACCTTCCGAAATCTTCTGTCCACCGACCAATCAGGAACTTGCGCTAAAAAAAGCCATGCCTTAGCCATTACCCAGCAAATTCCCAACCCAACCCAATCAACCCACCAAGCCACAGCCGCCAAGCCCCAGCGCCTAAAATGCCTCGGTGACCTCCATACTCAACGCCGACCTGCATTGCCACTCTGTGGTTTCGGACGGCACCCTGACCCCTGAAGCCCTGGCCGAACGTGCTGCCTCCAATGGCGTGGAACTGTGGGCGCTGACCGATCACGACGAAATCGGTGGTCAGGCCCGCGCAGCCGCAGCTGCCAAGGCTGTGGGCATGCGCTACATCACCGGAGTTGAGATTTCTGTCACTTTTCTGGGCAAAACCGTTCATATCGTCGGCCTGGGCATCGATACCGACAACGCAGATTTGTGCGAAGGGCTTGAGCGCACGCGCGGCGGGCGCAGGCTGCGGGCGCAGGACATGGCAGCCGGTTTAGCCAAAGTCGGCATCAAAGGCGCTTTTGAAGGCGCTTTGCAATATGTGGGTAACCCAGACCTTATTTCCCGCACGCATTTCGCCCGGCACTTGGTGGAAACTGGCGTTTGCAAAGAAACCAACGAAGTATTTCGCAAATACCTCACCGAGGGCAAACCCGGCTTTGTGGAGCACCGCTGGGCCGCGCTCAAAGACGCGGTGGGCTGGATAACCGGCGCCGGTGGCATGGCCGTGGTGGCGCACCCGGCGCGCTACAAATTTACCGCCAACGAAGAATTCGCGCTGTTTACCGAATTCAAAGGCCATGGCGGGCGCGGTGTGGAAGTGGTCACCGGCAGCCATTCGGCGGCGGAATATGTCATCTACGCCGCCACCGCACAAGAATTCGGTCTGGCTGCCTCGCGCGGCAGTGACTTTCACAGCCCCTTGGAAAGCCACACCGAGCTGGGCACCCTGCCCTACCTGCCCGGCGGTTTGACACCGGTGTGGGAATTGCTGGCCACGCGCATCCAGTAAGCGGGCCGTGGCACAGTTTTTTGAAGTCCACCCGGACAACCCTCAACAACGCCTGCTCAAGCAAGCAGTGACCCTTCTGCAAAAAGGCGGCGTGCTGGCGGTTCCCACCGATTCAAGCTACGCGCTGGTCTGCCACCTGGACGACAAGGCCGCCGCCGACCGTCTGCGCCAACTACGCGGCGTGGACGATAAACACCACCTGACGCTCTTGTGCCGCGACCTGAGCGAGCTGGCCAATTACGCCCGCGTGGACAACCGGCAGTTCCGTTTACTCAAGTCCGCCACGCCTGGCCCGTTTACCTTCATTTTGGAAGCGAGCAAAGAGGTTCCGCGTCGCCTGAGCCACCCCTCGCGCAAAACTATTGGCCTGCGCCTGCCAGAGCACGCCTGCCTGCAAGCCCTGTTGGAATTGCACGGCGCACCCCTGCTGGCCACCACCTTGATACCGCCGGGTGAAAGCCAAGCTTTGAACGATGCGGCCGATATACGCGAGCGCTATGAACACCAGATCGACGGCGTGATCGACGCCGGCGCCTGCGCGCTGGAGCCCACTACCGTGATAGACCTAAGCGAAGGTGAAGCCGAGGTGGTACGCCTGGGCCGGGGTAATCCCGCTAAGCTGGGCCTTTGAAGTTACGCACTAAGCCTATTTGAAAGAGCCCCAGTGGACATTGCACAACTGATACAAACGGTCAGCCTCTATGCGATACCGGTGATTTTTTCGATCACCCTGCATGAAGCGGCGCATGGCTATGCAGCGCGCTACTTTGGCGACGACACCGCCTGGATGTTGGGCCGCGTCTCGCTCAATCCCTTGAAGCACATCGACCCGGTGGGCACCATCGTGCTGCCACTATTGCTGTATTTCAGCACCTCGGGGGCGTTTTTGTTTGGTTACGCCAAACCAGTGCCGGTGAATTTTGGGCGCTTGCGCCACCCCAAGCGCGACATGATCTGGGTGGCGTTGGCCGGGCCAGCGATTAATTTTGCACAGGCCGTGCTGTGGGGCGCTAGCTTGTTTGTGTTGCGAGGCGCAGAGGTTAGCGAACCCTTTTTGCTGAAAATGTGCCAGGGCGGCGTGCTGGTCAATGTGGTGATGTGTGTGTTCAATTTGTTTCCGCTGCCGCCGCTTGATGGCGGGCGCATTTTGGTGGGCTTGTTGCCCATGCGCCAGGCCTACTGGTTGTCGCGCGTGGAGCCGTGGGGATTTTTTATTGTGATGGCGCTGGTGCTGACCAAAGTCATCAACACCTTCTGGATGCTGCCCTTGATGGGTCTGAGCTTTGAAGCCTTGGACTTCCTGCTTAGCCCCTTGCGCGCCCTGCTGCTAAGCGGCAGTGCCCCGGTTTAATTTGTTTGGCCTTTTTGTCTAAATCACCATGAGTACTGTTCGTTTTTTAACCGGTATCACCACCTCGGGTACGCCACACTTGGGCAACTACGTCGGTTCGATCCGACCCGCAGTGCAAGCCAGCTTGCGGCCCGGTGTGGAGAGTTATTACTTTTTGGCCGACTACCACGCGCTCATCAAAATTGACGAGCCGGCACGCATCCAACGCTCCACCTTGGAAATTGCTGCCAGTTGGTTGGCTGCTGGTTTAGACCCCGAACGCGTGGTGTTCTACCGCCAGTCCGACATTCCGGAAATCCCCGAGCTGACCTGGTTTTTGACCTGCGTGACCGGCAAAGGCATCCTCAACCGCGCCCATGCTTACAAAGCCTCGGTAGACAAAAACACCGCCGCCGGTACCGACCCGGATACCGATGTCAGCGCCGGACTGTTTATGTACCCAGTACTGATGGGTGCAGACATTTTGTTGTTCAACGCCCACCATGTGCCGGTGGGGCGCGATCAGGTGCAGCACATCGAAATGGCGCGCGACATGGCGCACAGTTTTAACCACCGCTATGGCGAACATTTTGTAGCGCCGCAAGCGGCCATCGAAGAAAGCGTGGCCACCCTGCCGGGCTTGGATGGCCGCAAGATGAGCAAGAGCTATGACAACACCATCCCGCTGTTTGCCAGCAGCGCGCAGTTGCAAAAACTCATCGCCAATATCAAGACCGATTCGCGCGCACCCGGCGAGCCCAAGGACACCGAAGGCTCGGCCCTGTTCCAGATTTACCAGGCCTGTGCCAGCCCGCAAGAGACCGCCGCTTTTGCGAAAGAGTTTGCCCAAGGCATCAGCTGGGCCGCTGCCAAAGAAATGCTACACGCGCGCATCGACCAGGAAATTGCGCCTATGCGCGCCCGCTACCAGCACTTGATGGAGCATCCGCAAGAGGTGGAGGCGATGCTGCTGCAAGGCGCCATTAAAGCGCGCGCGGTGGCCACGCACTTTATGGCGCGCCTACGCCAGGCCGTGGGCCTACGCAGCCTGGCCGCACAAAGCGCTGGCGGCCCCGCTAAAGCAGCCAAAACCGCCAGCGCGGCGTTCAAGCAATACCGCGAGGCCGATGGGCAGTTTTACTTCAAACTGCTCGATGCTAAAGGCGCGCTGCTCTTGCAAAGCACGGGCTTTGCCAATCCCAAAGAGGCTGCGCAAGTGATGGGCCAACTTAAGGCTGGGGGCGCAAGCGCGCTACCCGCCTGCCAGCTCTTTATCGCAACCATGGGTGATGCCGCAGCACTGGACGAAGCGCTGGAAAGTTTGCGTGCGCAGGCGGGCTAATTGGCGATGAGCCCAGCGTAGGCAAACGCCATGCAAGCCAAGTACC
>CAMDHL010000223.1 GCA_945898105.1 Comamonas sp. lk
CAAGACCGATGATCAAACCTGCGGCAAGCGCAACAAAACCGATGAGTTCCATGATAGCTCCTTAAAAAAAACGAAAAACGAAATCAGTGGTGATCATGCGCCTGACCCACATACACCAGGGTCAGCATCATGAACACAAAAGCTTGCAGCGTGATGATCAAAATATGAAAGATCGCCCACACAGTGCCGGCAACGATGTGTCCAATGGACAAAGCTATGCCGGTAAATGACAGAGAGATTGCGCCGCCCATGAGAGCAATCAGCAAAAATATCAACTCGCCGGCATACATATTGCCGAAAAGTCGCATGCCGTGCGAAACCGTCTTGGCGACGAATTCAATCATCTGCATGGCAAAGTTGAAGGGATATAGAAGGAAATGGTCGCCAAACGGCGCAGTGAACAATTCGTGCATCCAGCCGCCTAGACCTTTAATCTTGACGCAGTAGTAAAGCGAGATTATGAGAACGCTTACAGACAGTCCCATGGCCACAGATAAATCAGCAGTGGGCACAACGCGCATATAAGCATGATGCGGGTCTCCACCGTTGGCAGCAAAAATTGCCTCCCAGACTAGCGGGATCAGATCCACCGGGAGCAGATCCATTGCGTTCATCAGGAAAATCCAGATGAACACGGTTAAAGCCTAGGGGGCCACAACTTTGCGGCTTTCAGCGTTATGCACAAGACTTTTAGCCTGTGCGTCCACCATCTCTTTCATTAATTCGACTGCCGCTTGCAGACGCCCAGGCACACCCGAGGTTGCGCGGCGCGCAGCCAGCCACATCACCATGCAGCCGATCACTCCAAGGGAAATCGCCCAGAAAAGGGAATCCATATTGAACACCGTAAAGTCAACGATGCCACCCATCGGCTTGTTTTGCAAATGGGTGAGGTGATGGCCGATGTACTCACCGGCGCTCGGTCCGTGTTCAGCTGACATATGTCCTTGGATCCTAGACTTGGTTCGTCACTGGTCGCTTGGGATTGACGGCCAAGGCTAACCAGTGCACTTTCATCGTTAACACCAAGCCCACCAATAAAGCGGGCCAACTCAAATTCTTTACTACCCAAGGCGCACCAAACAGCATCGCAAGCGTTAAAGCCACCTTGACCATTTCCCACACTAACAGAGCAACCACCGCAGACAATACGTTAATCGACGTAGGTTTTCGGGTCATCCCGCGCGCCAACAAGGCACTGGGAAGCACTACCGCAAAAGCACCGTACGCGACCGACCAGCCCCGTGTACTCACCAGCCCCGCGATCGCCGCAAAAACCAAACCGCAAAGCGCTTGAAGCGCAACGACTTGAAAAGCTGACAAACCCGGTTGCTGTTCGCGCAAGGCCTGCGCCTGCGCTGCACTGAGGGTAACAAAATCCTCTTCAGAATCTTCCTGCCAAGGGTCTTTTTGACCCTTCAAAAATTCTGTGGTTTTTTTTGACACCCCGGTATGCCCGAACATGCATGAGAGCCTTCGAGTATATAACAATTTGGTGAAACACCCTGTTTTGGGGCGGCGGTGCCACGTATTTTCGGTGCAGCACTGATAATCAGGCGATGACAAATCGCCTTGATGCCCCTCAACTGGTCGCGACTGTAGAGCCGCAGATTCAGCGCGACTCTTTAATCGATTACCCCTGTGATTTTCCAGTGAAGGTGATTGGCCCGCATCATCCCGAATTTGTGGACACCATGGTCCGGCTGGCACAGGGCTTCGACCCAGAGTTCGGGGCGCATAAGGTGGAATTGAGGGCCAGCAAGACAGAAAAGTACCTGGGCATCACCCTGATCGTGCGCGCCACCAGCCGCGCGCAGCTGGACGGCTTGTATCTAGCGCTGACCGGGCACCCTATGGTCAAGGTGGCCTTGTAGGCCCATGCAACCATGAGAATTGTCATGCTGGGCCGGGTCGATTACCGACCCACGCTGCAAGACATGCAGGCTTTTACGGCATCACGCCAAGCACACACCCCTGATGAGCTCTGGATTTGCGAGCACCCGCCCACCTTTACCGAAGGCATTTCCAGTCGCAGCGAACACCTGCTGCGCGCGACCGATATACCTGTTGTCCGCACGGACCGCGGTGGACAGGTTACCTACCATGGGCCCGGTCAGGTGGTCGCGTACCCGCTGCTGGACTTGAAGCGTGCCGGTTATTTCGTCAAAGAATATGTATTTCGCATTGAAGAGGCGCTGATCCGCAGCCTTGGAATCTGGGGCGTGACAGGCCACAGAGTGCGTGGCGCACCTGGGATTTACGTCCGGCCGCATGATCCGGGAGCGCATGCTCGCCTAACTCCGGGACCCGCTGGCGCTGCTCCTGATTTCAGCGGACTGGGAAAGATCGCGGCGCTCGGTATCAAAGTGAGCCGGCATTGCACTTATCACGGCGTTGCGTTGAACGTCTGCATGGACCTGAAGCCTTTTGATTTGATCAACCCTTGCGGCTACGCAGGCTTGCGCACAGTCGATCTTTCTACAATTGGCTCGACCATCGCTTGGGAAGATGCTGCGCAAATTCTTGCTGCGCGTCTGCAAAGCGCTCTGTCTCCTTGAAAGCTCCCATGTCCAACCCCAGCCCGCCCAGCACCGCATACGACCCAATGGTCAAGCAAAAGGCCGGCGCTAAGTTGGCGCGCATTCCGATCAAAGTACAGGCAGCCGAAGTCTTGAAAAAGCCCGACTGGATCAGGGTAAAAGCTGCCTCTAGTGGCACCCGTTTTTACGAAATCAAAGACATTTTGCGGGCCAACAAACTGGTTACCGTCTGTGAGGAGGCCTCCTGCCCGAATATCGGCGAGTGCTTTGGCAAAGGCACTGCCACCTTCATGATCATGGGTGATAAATGCACGCGCAGATGCCCTTTTTGCGATGTGGGCCATGGGCGACCGGACCCTTTGGATGCCAATGAACCTGACAATTTGGCGCGCACGATTGCAGCGCTAGGGCTCAGTTATGTGGTGATCACCAGCGTGGACCGCGACGATTTGCGTGATGGCGGCGCCGGGCATTTTGTGCAGTGCATTGAGAAAATCCGCGTACTGTCTCCGGCCACGCGTATCGAGGTATTGGTACCGGACTTCCGGGGCCGGGATGATCGCGCGCTCAAGATCCTGCAATCTGCGCCGCCAGATGTGATGAACCACAATATCGAAACGGTGCCACGCTTATACAAAGAAGCCCGCCCCGGTTCGGACTATCTGTTTTCCCTCAATTTGCTCAAAAAATTCAAGGCCCAATTCCCCGAAATACCCACCAAAAGCGGTCTGATGGTAGGTTTGGGCGAGACGGACGAAGAAATTTTGGCTGTGATGCAGGACATGCGGGACCACCACATCGATATGTTGACCATTGGCCAATACCTTGCGCCATCAAGCAGCCATTTACCAGTACGCCGTTATGTGCACCCCGATACCTTTAAACAATTTGAAACCCAGGCCTATGCCATGGGATTCAAGCACGCGGCAGTCGGGGCCATGGTTCGATCCAGTTACCACGCTGATCGCCAGGCAGAACACGTCAGCGGCGCGCCGCATATTTAAGCGCGAGGACGGGTGGGTGCCGTCGCGCACCAGCGTTCAGCCCTCAGCGTTCAACGTTCAGCAGAAATTGCGGTGCTGGTTTTAAATCTGAAAAGTACAAAAACCATGCGATTGGGCTACGCCCTAAAGCTCAAATTGGCGCACCACTTTTTTTGGGTGCAGTACATCTGGCGCAGCCTTGTCATCTGCACCCATAAATTTTTCACCTCAGCTGACGATCTAGTCGCACATGCTTAAGCGAACACAACGCCACCAAAAAGCTTTTGGCGCAGCTTCAAACTAGTGACAATCGACGCTACCCGCACACCCCCGTTGGAAGATCTCACCATGCCAAGTTCACTACAACCCGCTGATTGGACCCGCCTGCACCAACAGCCCTATGAATTGGGCGAATCCCCGTTTTGGCATCCGCAGGAATCACGCTTGTATTGGGTAGACATTCCAGGCAAAAAAATTCTGCGCGCCAACGCTGATGGCACCGACTTGCAGGTCTGGGACATGCCCAGTGAGCCCGGCTGTATCGCGCCAGCTGCCAACGGCGGGCTGGTTATCGCCCTGCGCCACGGCGTGTTTCGGGCGCAGACTTGGGGAGGCGCTTTGGACCACCTGGTCACCTTGCCTTATGACACGCAAACGGTTCGCGCCAACGACGGCAAGTGCGATGCCCTGGGGCGCTTTTGGGTCG
>CAMDHL010000224.1 GCA_945898105.1 Comamonas sp. lk
ACCAAAGCCCGCGAGCAACACGAAACCCTGGGCGACCTGGCGCAGCAGCATCGCCTAGTAAGGCGCAGCTTTTTTTGCCTGACGGCGCCCGCTTGTTTTGTGCAGTCGCTCGGAGGGCTGTAGTGCAGCTCCGATTACAAGCTGGCAAAAACCGCCTTAGCCGCCGTCACCGTCTCCGCAATATCCGCCTCGGTATGCGCCGCGCTCATAAAGCCTGCTTCGTACAAAGCCGGTGCAAAGTACACCCCCCGATCTAGCATGCCGTGGAACAAAGTGTTAAAGCGCTTGTTGTCGGTGCTGATAACTTTGGCGTAGTTTTGTGGCAATTCGGGGAACAGGAAAAAGCCGAACATACCGCCTTCGCTGTCGGTGCTAAAGGGCACGCCCGCCGCATCGGCAGCGCCTTGCAAGCCGCGCATGAGTGATTGCGTTTTAGTTGCCAAGGCATCGAAGAAACCGGGCTTGCTGATTTCGCGCAGCGTGGCTAGGCCGCATGCGGTGGCAATCGGGTTGCCCGACAAAGTTCCGGCCTGGTACACCGGCCCCAGGGGCGCCATTTGCTCCATCACTGCGCGTTTGCTGCCAAAAGCAGCCAGCGGCATGCCGCCGCCGATCACCTTGCCAAGTACGGTGATGTCCGGCTCAAAACCAGGCAGCGCTTTGGCATACACGCTTTGTGCGCTGCCCAGGGCCACGCGCAGTCCGCTCATCACTTCGTCAAAGACCAGCAGCGCGCCGTACTGGGTACACAGTTCGCGGGCGCGTTTGACGAAAGGCACCGAGGCGCGCACGAAATTCATATTCCCGGCAATCGGCTCGATCATCAGGCAGGCCAGATCTTTACCGTGCAGGGCAAAGGCTTCTTCGAGTTGCTCTAGGTTGTTGTATTCCAGTACCAGCGTGTGCTGCACGACTTCGGGCGGCACACCGGCGCTGGTGGGGTTGCCCAAGGTAGCCAGGCCCGAGCCCGCTTTCACCAACAACGGATCAGCGTGGCCGTGGTAGCAGCCCTCGAACTTGATAAATTTGCTGCGCCCGGTGGCCCCGCGCGCCAGGCGGATAGCGGTCATGGCTGCTTCGGTGCCCGAGCTGACCAGACGCACCATCTCCATGCTGGGCACGTGGCGCAATATTTCCTCGGCCAGTTCCACTTCGCGCTCGGTGGGTGCGCCGAAAGAGAAGCCTTCAAGCAGCGCTTTTTGCACCGCATCGACCACCGCCGGATGCCCATGACCCAGAATCATCGGGCCCCAGGAGCCGATGTAGTCGATATATCGCTGGCCGTTGGCGTCCCAAAAATACGCGCCCTGGGCGCGGGTGACAAAGCGTGGCGTACCGCCCACGGCTTTGAAAGCGCGCACCGGCGAGTTGACACCGCCGGGGATGACGGAGGCTGCGCGTTGGAAGAGTTCTAGGTTGCGATCAGTGGCGGGTTTCATTGGGCGGGAAGTCAAAAAGAAAGGGTTGGTCGGAATCTTCGGAATCGAGCAGCAGCTCGTCATCGGGCACATCATGTGCCCAAAACAGGCGGTCTGGCTGCACATGGCCCATGCCTGGGCGCAGCCCGGCCTCCAGGCTGCGGTCCAGGTAACTCAGGGCCTCGGTCACCGCTTCGGCCAGCTCGGTACCGACAGCAATCAGTGCGGCCAAGGCAGCCGACAAGGTATCGCCGGTACCCACAAAGGTGGCCTCGAGCCGCTCAAATTTTTCACTGCACATAAGTGCGCTGGCGCTGCACAAGGCGTTGTCGATAAATTGCTCGGGCAAGGGGATGCCGGTGACCAGGGTGTAGGGCACGCCCAGCTCTTGCGCGGCTTTGGCAATGTCGCGTGCATCGGGCGCACGGGGCGCGTCCCAATCGGGTAGCAGCCAGCGCGACAGCGTGCCGTAGCTGCCGACCAGTACCGTGGTTTGCGGCAGCAACATGTCGGCGCAGGCGTCTAAGTATTGGTCAATCTGGTCCTCATGCCACCAGGACAGGTCGGGCATATAGGTCACCACCGGCACATCGGCATAGTCCGAGACCAAGGCGGCGACCGCGCTCAGGTTCTCCGGGCTGCCGACAAAGCCCACTTTGAACACGTCCGGCGCCACATCTTCCAAGATAGTGCGAGCCTGGGCCAGCAAGGCGTCGTCGTCAAAGGGGAAGTGGTCGGCGATTTCGCTGGTGTCGCGGGCATAGGCACCGGTCATCACCGGCATGGGGTGTACGCCCACCGAAGCCATGGCCAGACAGTCGGCGGTCAGGCCGCCTGCGCCGCTGGGATCGTTGGCATTGAAAACCATCACGCTGGCCACCGGGCCGTCGGCCGGTCCGTCCTCGTCCAGCACCGTTATGGGGGCGGGGCCTGCCGTGTCTTTTTTTGGGTGCTTCATGGTCGCAACAATTAGGTGGGGTGCCGCAATCAGGGAGTCAAACCAGTGCCCGGCGGCCCGCCGCAAGGCACTATTTACAATCGCTTCATTCTATTCTCAAGGTAAATACGCTGTGACCGACACCAAAACCTGGATGTGCCTGATTTGCGGCTGGATTTATGACGAAGTTCTGGGCGCACCGGATGACGGCATTGCGGCAGGCACCTTGTGGGCCGACGTGCCCATGAACTGGACCTGCCCCGAGTGCGGCGCCCGTAAAGAAGACTTTGAGATGGTGCAAATCTAGGCCAGGCCTGCCAGTCTGCCTATTTGCGTGGTTTGCCACCCTTTAGCGCTGGCCAGGCACCCCGATTGACAAACTTTCCCGTTAGGTCGGTACTTCCCGGTTTTTGACCACCGCATAGCGCGCCAGAGTAGCGGCGCGTGCTTGCGCGTGGTCCACCACCGGATGCGGGTAGTTCGCGCCCAGCTGCACGCCGGCGGCTTGCAGCACCAAAGCCGGTGCTTGCCACGGCGCGTGAATGTGTTTGGCATCCAAACCGGCCAGCGCCGGGACATACCGGCGAATGAATTTGCCCGCTGCATCGAACTTTTCGCTTTGGCTTACCGGGTTGAAGATACGGAAATAGGGCTGTGCATCACAGCCGCTTGAACTGACCCATTGCCAGCCGCCGTTGTTGGCCGAGAGGTCGAAGTCATTGAGTTGCGCTGCGAAATAACGCTCACCCCAGCGCCAGTCGAGGCCTAGGTGCTTGACCAGAAAGCTGCCCGCCACCATCCGCAGACGGTTGTGCATATAGCCGCTTTGGTTGAGCTGCGCCATGGCCGCGTCCACCAGCGGGTAGCCGGTACGCGCTTCGCACCAGGCGGCAAAGCGATCTTGAGCCAGCGCGCCTTGCTCCCACGCGATGGCGTCGTAATCGGGCTTGAAGCTATTGCCCGCTACATGTGGAAAATTGGACAGCACCTGGAAATAAAAATCGCGCCAGACCAACTCGGCCAGCCAGACGCGCGCCCCCGCGTCACCGGCCAGTTGCGGCCCCAGCGCCCTATTGACCAACTGGCGGATGGACACCGTGCCAAAACGCAAATGCACGCTCAGGTAGCTCGGGCCTTTCACTGCCGGGAAGTTGCGCGTGTCCTCATAGGCGCCCATACGCGGTGCAAAGTCGGCCAGCAGGGCTTGGGCACCGGCCTCGCCCGCTTCTATGCCTAGGGTGGACAAGTTGGTGGGCATAAACCCAATGTCGGCCAATGTGGGCACGCTTTGCCGGTAAGCCGCCGGGCGGATGGCTAACTTCTGGCCTAAAGCATCGCAATCATGGGTCGGCACGGGTCGGCCAGCCAGACGCGCCAGCCAGGCGCGCAAATAGGGCGTGAACACGCCATAGGGCTTGCCGGTTTGGGTCAGGATCTCTCGCTGCTCAAACACCACATGGTCTTTTACGCTGACCCAGGCTTTGCGCATGCGCGCAAGCGTGGATTGCACTTGCGCGTCGCGGGCGATCGCCTGCGGCTCGTAGTCACGCGCGCAAAACACCGCATCCACCTCCAAAGCAAGTGCCAGTGCCGGGATCTCTTCCTCGGCCCAGCTGTGCCGCACGATTAGCCCGGTGTGCTCCCCATCGCCCATGGCGCGCAATTGCGCATCCAGGGCGGCCAGCGATTCGCGGATGAACTCCACCCGGCGGTCGGTGCGCGGAAGCGGGTCCAAAATTGCGCGGTCCAGCACAAACACGCAATGCACTTGCGCGCAGGATTGCAGGGCGGCCGCCAGGGCGGCGTTGTCTGTCAGGCGTAAATCGCGTCGTAGCCAGACCAGGCCGGAGGAATAAGCGCT
>CAMDHL010000225.1 GCA_945898105.1 Comamonas sp. lk
GCATCGATATTATTTTTCATTTGAACGATGGCCGCGTCTTGGTCATTCAAATGGAATTTGACGCCGCCGCAGCAACCGGCCAGCGGCTCGACCAGGGTCTGGATGCCGCAGGCATCGAGCACGCGCGCGGTGGCGCTGTTGATATTGGGGCTCATGGAAGGCTGCACACAACCGGCCAGCATCAACACTTTGCGTGCGTGGCTGCGTGTGGGCCAAGCCCCCGCGCTGCGCGCTTGTGGCACCTTGGCTTTGAGCGCATCGGGTAAAAAGCCGCGCACCGCCTGACCCAGCTTCATGGCTGGCGCAAAGAATGGCGAGTTCAAACCTTCTTTCAAGGCCCAGCGCATGGCTTCTTCACCGGCAGGGCGCGGCACTTTGGCGTCGACCAGCTTGCGGCCAATATCAATCAAATGGCCGTACTCCACGCCGCTGGGGCAGGTGGATTCGCAATTGCGGCAGGTCAGGCAGCGGTCCAGGTGTTGCTGGGTTTTGCGCGTGGGCTCAGCGCCTTCGAGCACTTGCTTGATGAGGTAAATGCGGCCACGTGGCCCATCCAGTTCGTCGCCCAGTAGTTGGTAGGTGGGGCAGGTGGCGGTGCAAAAACCGCAGTGCACGCAGTTGCGCACAATCGCCTCGGCGGCTTTTCCATCGCTGGTGTTTGCGTATTCGGGGGAGAGCGTGGTTTGCATGGGGGCGCCGCTTAGGTCAAGGTGTGCAGGCGGCCGGTGTTGAACACGCCGTCAGGGTCAAATTCGGCTTGCAAGGCAGTTTGGATGCGTTGCTGTGTGGCATCCAGCTGGTCGAATACCGGCGCGCCTGCGTCGGTGTCGGCCAGCGCGCCATGAGGGCGGCGGAACAAGCTGGCGTGGCCACCGGCTTGGCGCGCCAACGCGTGCAATTTGCTGGCTTCAGCCGCGGGCGCCCAGACCCAGCGTTGCGCGCCTTGCCATTCCACGCATTGGGCATAGGGCAGGTCCAAGAGGGGGCTGGTTTGCGCCACCGAGAGGCGCCACAGGCAGTCGTTCTCCGCAGGCGGCTGGGTAAAAAAAGCGTGTTGCTGGTTGCGCATGGCGTCCCAGAAAAACATGGCGGCTTCGGCGTCGGCCGCCTGGGCCTGTCCGCCTTGGGCCTGGACCTCGGCCTGCATTTTCGGCAAGGCTGCTTGTACCGCAGCCTTGGCGCCGCGCAGGCGCACCGTAAGGCGCCCGCTGGTGGCACCGGGCTCGCAATGCCAGCAACTCGCATTCAGGGGCAGGGGCTGGCCGCCCCAGCCGTGCAGCAATTGCAACGTCTCGCGCTGGCCCAGGGTGCAGACCAGGCTGGCCTCGCTGGGCGCAAATGCCAGCACCTTGAGCGACACCTCGGTGATTAATCCGAGAGTGCCCCAGCTACCAGCCAGGACTCGGCTGACGTCATAGCCGGCCACGTTCTTCATGACCTGGCCGCCAAAAGTGAGGTGCTCACCCAGCCCATTGATAAAACGCACTCCAAGTACGAAGTCGCGCGTTGCACCCACACTGGCCCGGCTGGGACCGCTCAGACCGCTGGCCACCAAACCGCCGACCGTGGTCCCGGCGTGCCCGAAATGTGGCGGCTCAAAAGGCAAGCATTGGTTTTGCTCTTGCAGCAACGCCTCCAGCTCGCTCATAAGGGTGCCGCTGCGGACCGTCACTACTAGTTCGGTGGGCTCGTAGCTCACGACGCCTTGTAGGCCGCGAGTCTCCAGCAGATCGCCGTTAAGCCGTGCACCGAAAAAATCTTTGCTGCCACCTCCGCGCACACGCAAAGGCCTGCGGCTGTGCGCGGGCACAGACCGGACATGGGCGATGCGCTCGACGATGGCGTCCAGTGCTTGCAAATGGTGGGGCATGCGTCCAATGGTACCGGCGCAGCGCTTTGCAACCTGTGAATTTTTTGAATGCAGCTTGTTTGAATTCTTGGCAAATTGCGCGCTTCAAATAAATTGCGCGCCAAAATGTGGACAAAAGTGCTGTTTTCCCGCCTTTTACCCGAGTTTATTCACCTAAATGCAAAAACCTTTGCCCACCGTCATCGTCCTGGCTGCCGGTCGAAGTGCGCGTTTTCGCGCCGCCAGCGGCGGCCAGGACAAATTGCAAGCGTTACTCGGTCAGCGCAGCGTGCGCGAACACACGATTGCAGCGGTGCAAGCCAGTGGCCTGCCTTGGCATGTGGTTGAGGCTGCGCACACGGCCCACATCACGCTCCCGGGCATGGGCGATAGCATTGCCACCGGAGTACGCGCCTGTGCGCAAGCTGCAGGCTGGTTGATATTGCCGGCTGACTTGCCGCTAGTGCAGCCGGCCACCTTGCGCGCTGTGGCCGAGGCCTTGGAAAGCCACACCATTGTTCAGCCGGTGTATCAGGGCCAGCGCGGCCACCCGGTGGGTTTTGCCGCCGCTTGTGGCCCGGGTTTGATGGCCTTGACCGGCGACCAAGGTGCACGCGCCCTGTTGCAAGCCCACGTGCCGTTAGCGCTGTCGGTGGACGATGCCGGTTGCATCCACGATGTGGATACACCAGAGGCGTTGGAAGCGGCGCGGCGTTTGATGGCTCAGCGCGTTCAAGCCCTCTAAGGTCTGCAACACGGCGTCTGCGCGCGGATTGCCAGGCTTCGCTTCGAATAACCAAGGACGGTTTGGCAGATTTGCCTGACGTTTAGCCCGCGAAAAAATGCACCGGCAGGCCAGGAACATCGACCCGCATGGAAAACACGCAGCCTGAATCCGGATAGCGTCGCAATTCGTCGTCCTTGCGGCCATGACGGGCACTGGTGATGAACAGAGTTTTCAAATCCTCGCCGCCAAAACAAGGCATGGTCGGGCATTGCGCTGGCGTGGCGTAGCTGGCGCGCAACTGGCCCTCTGGTGAGAAACAGCAAATACGCGCGCCCTCGAACATCGCCAGCCAGTAGTTTCCCTGGCTGTCCACGGCGGCGCCATCGGGCCGGCCTTGGTAGCTGGGGTCGCCGCTCACCCAGTCGGTGGGCTTGGGGCTGAACTGAAGGTGCGTACGATGTGCGCTTAGCGCGTTGCTAGTAGGCTCATAGTCCCAGCCGTGCACCAAGTGGCGCGGTGTATCGGCCCAATAGGCGCTGCGTCCGTCCAGACCCCAGCCCATGCCATTGCCAGTTAATGCGCCCTCGGCCATGGTCTGCACCACTGCTGTGCCGCTGCGCGCATCGATACAAAATAGCGATGCTGCGTCGTGCGCCTTGGTCTCGTCAATCGTTCCGACCCAAAAGCGCCCCATGGCATCGCACTTGCCGTCGTTGGCGCGAACCGTTTGCGTGTCATAAGGCAAGGTGACCAGGTGGTCCAAAGCGCCTCCCCAAGTCTGCGCCCTAAACACGCCGTGGCGCAGGGCAATAACCAGCCCGCCGTTGGCAGCTGGCGCGATACAGCCGGGCTCACTGGGCATGTTCCAGGCCTGCAAGTCGGTGTCGTCAGCGTTGGCGCGCAGAATTTTTTTGCCCGGAATATCTACCCAATACAAGCGTGATTCCTGCGGATGCCAAAACGGGGATTCGCCCAATTCATAAGGCTGTTGGTGCAGGCGGGTCCAATCAGCGGGTTGTAGTGAACTTGGCATGGTGAGATCTTCCAACGGCGGTGTGTGGGTAGCGTCGATTGTCACTAGTTTGAAGCTGCGCCATAAGCTTTTTGGTGGCGTTGTGGTCGCTTAAGCATGCGCGACTAGATCGCCAGCTGAGGTGAAAAATTTATGGGGTGCAGATGACAAGGCCGCGCCGGATGTACTGCACCCAAAAAAAGTGGTGCGCCAATTTGAGCTTTAGGGCGTAGCCCAATCGCATGGTTTTTTGTGCTCTTCAGATTTAAAACTAGCACCGCAATTTCTGCTGAACGTTGAACGCTGAGGGCTGAACGCTGGTGCGCGACGGCACCCACCCGTCCTCGCGCTTAAATATGCGGCGCGCCGCTGACGTGTTCTGCCTGCCGATCAGCGTGGTAACTGGATCGAACCATGGCCCCGACTGCCGCGTGCTTGAATCCCCTGGCGTAGGCTTGGGTTTCAAATTGTTTAAAGGTATCGGGGTGCACATAACGGCGCACTGGCAAATGGCTGCTTGATGGCGCAAGGTATTGGCCAATGGTCAACATATCAATGTGGTGGTCTCGCATGTCCTGCATCACAGCCAAAATTTCTTCG
>CAMDHL010000226.1 GCA_945898105.1 Comamonas sp. lk
TACTTCCGCACGACGGATGT
This sequence comes from Comamonas sp. lk, assembly GCA_945898105.1. GTDB lineage: Bacteria > Pseudomonadota > Gammaproteobacteria > Burkholderiales > Burkholderiaceae_C > Allorhodoferax. The sequence goes on from CAMDHL010000226.1 coordinate 21, forward strand.
GACCGGTGCGATCGAGTTGCCAGAAGGCAAAGAGATGGTGATGCCGGGCGACAACGTGTCTATCACGGTCAAGCTGATCAACCCCATTGCGATGGAAGAGGGCTTGCGCTTTGCCATTCGCGAAGGTGGTCGTACGGTCGGCGCCGGTGTGGTTGCCAAAATCATTGCGTAATTGCGAAGGGGTATAGCTCAATTGGCAGAGCGTCGGTCTCCAAAACCGAAGGTTGTAGGTTCGATTCCTACTGCCCCTGCCACCTGAAGCTCTGGTGGTAAACAGGCCCGCTACGGTGTAGCGGGCTTAAGTGTCTTAAGGGCGCTGAAGTTGAATAGATAGTTGCATTGAAATACGAATAGATCATGGCCACAACACAAGTTCAAACCGTTAGTACCGCAGGGGACAAGGCCAAGTTGGTCGCGTCTGCGCTGTTGGTGGTGGCGGCGCTGGCCGGATATTTCCTGTTGGCTAAGCAAGGACCTTTGGCGCAATGGGCGGCCTTCTTGGTTTTGTTGGCTTTAGCGGTGGCTAGTTTTCTGGTTTCCGAGCCAGGAAAGCAGTTGATAGCGTTTGGCCGTGATGCCTGGCGCGAAGTAAAAAAAGTTGTCTGGCCTACGCGCAAAGAGTCGACCCAGATGACAGCCGTGGTGTTCGGCTTTGTGCTCATCATGGCTTTGTTCCTCTGGCTGACTGATAAGACGCTGGAATGGGTTTTTTATGACTTGATTCTGGGGTGGAAAAAATAATGACTGAAGAAGTTCAAGCCCCGTTGGCCCCCTCGGCCATGCCGGTATCAACCAATAGCAATCCTGATTTGCGCTGGTATGTGGTGCACGCCTATTCCGGCATGGAAAAAGCAGTCGAGCGCAACATCCTGGAGCGAATCAACCGTTCGGGTATGCAGGACAAATTCGGGCGTATTCTGGTGCCGATGGAAGAGGTGGTCGAAGTCAAAAACGGCCAGAAGAAAACTACCGAGCGCAAGTTTTTCCCTGGCTATGTATTGGTGGAAATGGTCATGGACGATGACACCTGGCACTTGGTGAAGCACACCAATAAAGTTACCGGATTTGTCGGTGGCACCAAGAACCGTCCGGCCCCGATTTCGGAATCGGAAGTTTCCAAGATCGTCAATCAGATGCAGCAGGGCACCGAAAAGCCACGCCATAAAGTTGAATTTATGGTGGGCGAGTTTGTGCGCATCAAAGACGGCCCGTTTACCGATTTCAATGGTTCGGTGGAAGACGTTAACTACGACAAGAGCAAAGTGCGCGTTTCTGTCACGATTTTTGGACGCTCCACACCGGTGGAGCTGGAGTTTTCTCAGATCGAGAAAACCTGATTTTTTGCGGGCGCTTGCCCGCAGACAGCCCGCGTTTTCCGACGCAATGTGGGTGGTGGTAGGAGTCGATACCCCGGGGAGCCGAGGGCTGAGTGGTTCAGCACCAAAGCGTTATTACCCGTAAGGAGCATATATGGCGAAAAAAATCGTCGGCTTTATCAAGCTGCAAGTACCAGCTGGCAAGGCCAACCCGTCCCCCCCTATTGGCCCAGCGCTGGGTCAGCGCGGCCTCAACATCATGGAGTTCTGCAAGGCTTTCAATGCCCAGACCCAGGGTGTAGAGCCCGGACTGCCGCTGCCGGTCGTGATTACCGCGTTCGCAGACAAGAGCTTCACCTTTGTTATCAAGACGCCACCTGCGACAGTTTTGATCAAGAAGGCCATCAAGTTGGACAAGGGCTCGGCCCGTCCGCATAGCGACAAGGTTGGCAAGATCACGCGTGCCCAGCTTGAAGAGATCGCCAAAACCAAGATGAAAGATATGACCGCTGCCGATCTGGACGCTGCGGTCCGTACCATCGCCGGCTCTGCCCGCTCGATGGGTGTGAATGTGGAGGGCGTGTAAATGTCTAAACTGACTAAAAAACAAAAGACCCAGCAGGGCAAGATCGTAGCCACTAAGTTGTATACCTTGACCGATGCTTTGGTATTGGTGAAGGAATTTGCAACCGCCAAATTTGACGAGTCGATCGACGTCGCTGTCCAACTCGGTGTGGATGCCAAGAAGTCCGACCAAGTCGTGCGCGGCGCTGTGGTGCTCCCTAACGGCACCGGTAAGACTACCCGCGTTGCGGTGTTTGCCCAAGGTGCCAAAGCTGAAGAAGCAAAGGCCGCTGGTGCTGACATCGTTGGCATGGACGACTTGGCTGCGATGGTTAAGGCTGGTGACATGCCCTTTGACATCGTCATTGCCGCTCCGGACGCGATGCGCGTGGTTGGTACGCTGGGCCAGATTTTGGGTCCACGTGGCCTCATGCCCAATCCCAAGGTTGGAACCGTGACTCCAGACGTGGCGACCGCTGTGCGTAATGCCAAGGCCGGTCAGGTGCAATTCCGCGTGGACAAAGCCGGTATCGTGCATTCCACCATTGGCCGCCGTTCGTTTGACTCCGCGCATTTGCAGGGCAACTTGGTTGCCTTGGTCGAGGCTTTAAATAAATCCAAGCCCGCTACCAGCAAAGGCGTCTTCCTGCGCAAGATAGCTTTGTCCTCCACCATGGGTGTAGGTGTGCGCGTGGATGTGCAGTCTTTGACGGCGTGAATCTGAAGTAATTGAATTTGGGCCCCGCGTTAGTGGTGCCCGATGTGGTGGGTCCCCAAAGCCGATAAAGCCAAGGGGGGCCATCCAAGACCGTTGGTGTGCAGTTCGGCTGTACTTAATCAGTGAAAACCAACGCAGATGGCGATCCCGCTGCAGATGGATATACATCCTTCCACAGTTGATCGCTGCATTTTGGAGCGCAAACGGTGTAAGCCGCAAAGCGCATGTAAAGGAGTAGACCTTGAGTTTGAATCGCAGTGAGAAAGAAGCGGTCATTTCAGAAGTGACCAGCCTCGCCGCTAAAGCTCAAACGCTCGTGATCGCGGAGTACCGTGGCATCACGGTCGCTGACATGACCAAGTTGCGCACTACGGCGCGCGACAGCGGAGTGACGTTGAGTGTGTTGAAAAACACCTTGGCGCGCCGGGCTGTTGCCGGTAGTGGCTTTGAGGTAGTGTCCGACCAGATGACCGGTCCTTTGATCTATAGCTTTTCTGTAGACGCAGTGGCTGCCGCGAAAGTGGTGGCCGATTTCGCGAAAACCAACGACAAATTGGTGATTCGCGGCGGTGCGTACGGTGGCAAAGCGTTGGACGTGAACGGCGTGAAGCAATTGGCCAGCATTCCTTCGAAAGAAGTTTTGCTTGCCCAATTGCTGGGCTTGATGCAGTCCCCCATTTCGCGCACCGCGCGGGTGTTGGCCGCATTGGCAGAGCAACGTGGTGGCGGTGTGGCAGCACCCGCCGAGGCGGAGGTTGCAGCTGCGTAAACGGCTGTCGCATTCATTGGTAATTAATTCAGTGCCGCCGATCTGCGCAAAGCGTGGCGGCAAGCACAAGTAAAGTAGGAAATAAAAAATGGCATTCGATAAAGACGCATTTTTGACCGCGCTGGACAGCATGACGGTCATGGAACTCAACGACCTGGTGAAAGCCATCGAAGAGAAGTTTGGTGTAAGCGCTGCTGCTATGTCAGCACCAGCAGCTGGCGGCGGCGCAGCTGCTCCAGTAGCCGAAGAGAAGACCGAATTTAACGTCGTGTTGCTCGAGGCTGGTGCCAATAAGGTGTCGGTCATTAAGGCTGTTCGTGAAATCACTGGTCTGGGCCTCAAAGAAGCCAAAGACATGGTTGATGGCGCTCCCAAAGCCGTCAAAGAGGGTATTGCTAAGGCTGACGCTGAAGCTGCCAAGAAGAAGCTGGAAGACGCCGGCGCAAAGGTCGAACTCAAGTAATCGCGATCCCATCCTGCAGCCCTCAGGGCCTCGGGATGGGAGAGTACTTCGCAAGGGCTGCTTTTACCGGCAGTTCTTTGCGCTCACAGAGTACAGCTGACAGTTTTGCCGCAAGGCTTGACTGTCAAGTGTCTTCTGACCCCGACTGCAGAAGATGCCTTGGTTCGGGTTGCGTGCAATGCGCAACCGTCCGCCAATGATTGGTAGCGGCCAATCACCAAGAATGAAACACAGTCGCCTAGGACCCCCAGGATTCCTCAGACTTTGCCCGGAGATCTCATGGCTTATACATATACAGAACGCAAACGCATACGCAAAAATTTCGGTAACCGCG
>CAMDHL010000227.1 GCA_945898105.1 Comamonas sp. lk
CGCGCCAGCGCGTAGTAGGGCGAGAACACGCTGCCCACAAAGGCGATGATGGACAGGCCATGTTGGCCGTCGTCGCTTAGCGCGTCGACATACCACCAGAGATAAGCACCCGGCGCGACCGGTTGGTCGAATCGTGGTGCGCCATCAGCGTGGCGGCCGCCAACCGGCCCGACATGGCCGCCATCGGCACGCCCGGCCCCGGATGCACGCTGCCCCCCGCCAGGTACAGGCCCGGCACCGGGCTGCGCGCCGAGTGCCGCGCAAAGGCCGACATCCAGCCGTGGGTCGCCTGTCCATACAGCGCGCCCCCGCTGCCCGGAAACAGGCGGGCAAAGTCCTGCGGCAGGGTACGCACCCGTTGCTGCGGCTGCCATTGCAGCTCCAGGCCACAGTGGCGCATCAAGTCCAGGCTGTTCGATTCGCATGTGTCTATCTCCCCTGCATCAAAACTGTGGGTGTCCCCGTTGGCTGGTGCATTGACCAAGCAGAGCAAGCGCTCCGGGCCGCTGTGCGCCAAGCCGCTGTCTTGCCGGTCTTGCGCACACACATACACCGTACCCTGGCGTGGCAGTTTGCGCCGCTGAAAAATATCGTCAAACTCGCTGCGGTAGTCATTATCAAAAAACACGTTGTGCCGTACGAGCGGAAAGCCGCTAGCGGTGGCATGCATCGCCATGGTAAAGGCCGACAGCGAGCGCGTGGCGGCAGGCACCGGCTTGAACGAGGGGCGTAGCGCGTCGCCCAACAGGCCATGGCCCAGCGCCGCCACATCGCCATTGAACACGACATCATCTGCGGGAATGACTTCGCCCGACGCCAGTTGTACGCCGCTGACCTGGCCCTTGTCCAACAATATCTGCGTGCAAGCTTGGCCGTAGCGCGACTGCACACCGTGTTTTTCCCCTAAGGTGGCCAAGGCCTGCGCCACCGCAAACATACCGCCTTGCACTGACCAAACCCCGTCCAGCTCCACTTGCGCCACTAGCATTAACGTAGCGGGTGCGGACCAGGGCGAGGAGCCGCAGTAAGTGGCGTAGCGGCCAAAGAGTTGCTGTAAGCGCGGGTCATGAAAATGCCGCCCCAGGCTTTGCCACAAGTTGGCAAATGGTCCTAGACCGGCCAGCGTGGTCATGCCGCCAATACCCAGGTCGCCCACCATGCTGAGCAGGTTCGGGCGCTCGCTGCGGATATAGGGTTTTTCCAGCGCGTCATACAGCGCACGCGTCTGGCGGCAAAAGCCTAAAAAACGCTTGGCCTCTTGCGGGCTGCTAAATCGCGCGATAGCCTCTGCGCTGGCCTGTGTGTCGGCCAGCAGGTCCAGCCCTTGCTCGCTGCCGCGCCAGGCATGACGGGCCAGTACGCCGATGGGCTTCAGCGTCAGGATGCCCTCAAGCGACGTGCCCATTTCGGCCAGCATCTGCTCAAGTACCCAGCGCATGGTGAACACCGTGGGCCCAGCATCCACACCCACGCCGTCCACCAGGGTCTGGCGTATCTTGCCGCCGGGTGTGGTTGCGGCCTCGACCAAGGTCACGTCTAAGCCCTGATGTGCCAATACCAAGGCGCTGCACAATCCACCTATGCCCGCGCCCACCACCACCACGCGGCGGGTGCGCAAAGGGTCAGCCATAGTCGCGCTCTTTCCAGCGACCATTTATGGAGATGGGAACAAAGCGAGCGAACATAGATTCTGAAAAATACTGATTTTGCGCCGCCGCTTTGATAGCTTCCAGATGCGGACCCGATCTGGCATACGCATCCATAGCGGGCACGTTGTCCCAAATCGTAAATGTGGCCTGGCGCAGAAAGGGCGCCTCGCCCAGGCCTACGGCCAGTTGTACCCCTTGAACGCCTTCGATTGCATTTTGCGATGGAGGTGCATGGTTCCAAAAAGCCGACGCTTTGCGTAGGTGAATCGAGGCGCGTGTCAATGCAGCGATAGGGCCTTGCTTGGGTGCGCTGCAGGTCACATCCAGCGCCGTACCATCCCAACTGCCACGGCAAGACCAGGTGCGCATTTGGACAATGCACAGTTCGCGCGCACGTTCGCGGTAGCCCTGCAACATAGTGGATTGCGCCAAAAAGTCCGTCGCGGCCAGCGCGGTATGAAACACCAGAAAAAGCCCTTGGCGCGAACTGCTGGGTTTTAGGCTGAAGCCGCCCTCGTAGCCACTGCCCATCACCTTGGCAAACCGCATTCCATCAATCGCTAACCACGGGTTAGGACCTTTGACAATGCGCGTCCATCCCCACACCAGCGAAGCCGGCGCGATGTCGGCCAGCACCAACACGATTGTCTGGTCGCTGTCCTGTGTCGCGGTGGCGGCATCCATATCCGATTTGTCCAAATAAAAAGGCCTCCACCGCAACGTGTGGAGGCCTTGAGATTTTCCAGGTTTAGGGCTTTGCTAAGGTTTGCAACTCGGGGTAGTCCTTAGCCATGGCCGCGCCGTACAGCGGCTTGAAAGCGCCCTGGTGGCAGGTGGTGCAATTGACCTTTGCCACATCACCCTTAGGTCCTAAGCGGTGCTCAGGAAAGGTCTTTGTGAGCGGTTCCATATAGTCGTTGTTCAGGTCCCGCGCCATGCGGATACCGTACCAAGACGTCACACGCTGCGGACGCGATTCCTCCCAACCCTGGAAGTTACGTGTGTTGTGGCAGTAGGTGCAGTTCACGCCCAGCGATTCCGACATATGCACCATCAGCGAGTAGGTGTGCTCGGCCTGCTTGGTAGAGGTACGGTTGGAGTAATTGCCAATACCGGCCATCGCCTCATTGCCGTTCACCCGGATAGGCGCCGCGTCTTTCAGATAAGGCGTGAAGGGGTCATAAGGCAGCGAGGTCAGCCCCACGGTTTGGGTGGCGTTGTTTTGCCCGGCTAGATCGCCCATAGCACTGTTGGCGTATTTGCGGTCTTTGGGTGCAAACCACACATTAGTCGGGATATTGTTACCCCGGTGGCAGGTGTAGCAAGTCACGCCAGTTTCAGCAACGTGGGATTTCCAGTCTTGGTTGACGCTTTGCGTCATCTGGATCATCCGCCGCGCCACCACTTTGGTGTATTTGCCATCATCGGCAAAGTTCTCGGTGTTATGGCAGTAGGCGCAACCTGCATCAGGAGCCACCCATTGGGTAATGGAGGCCATATGCCGGTTGAACTGTGCCACGCTCAGGTCACCGAGCACTTGCACGTTTTGATACACCTCTTTGGCCTTTGGACCGTCCGCTGCCGCGGCATCGGCCGGAGCCGGTGCCTGGTTGAGCGAGGCTTGTTTGAGCAAAGTGCGCGGGTTGTAAATTTGTTCCATACCCGTACCCCGATAGCCGGTTTGCACCGTCTCGATGGGCGGGCGCTCACAACCAGTCAACAGACCGGCGGCCAGCGGTGCAAGTAGGGACAGCGCGAGTTTCAGTGTCAGTTTCATGGCTTTGCTCCCAGGATTGCCGGATCGACGACCAACGGATTGCCCAGCGGGTAAGCCGGTACGACATGGTGCTTGACCGACCACAGATACCAGTTGTCCACCACCGGACCGGTGAGTAGGATGCCGATGCCACCGACCAGCGGGCACAACACAGCGAACCACCAGGCCCAGCGATGAATCGATTCCATCGTGGCGTTAAATCCCATGGTCCAGCGCCAGAACAAGGCGGCGCGCTCCGAGGCAGTACCGCGGTCCACAATTTGCTCGATCTCGCGTTCGCCACCGTAGCGGCTGACCGCCAAAATCGTGGCACCGTGCATTGCAAACAAGAGCACCGATCCGTACAGGAAGACAATGGAAAGCGCGTGGAAGGGGTTGTAGAACAAATTGCCGTGCCGCAATGACAGCGCAGACACCCAATCTAGATGCGGGAAGACCCCAAACGGTACCGCTTCAGACCAGCTACCCATCATGATGGGGCGGAAGAAGCCGCATACCAGGTACAGCCAGATCGCCGCTGCAAAAGCCCAGGCTACATGCGTGCCCAAACCCAGTTGACGTGCGCGCCGGTAAGTGCGCGCCCACCAAAGCAGGATAGAGACAGTGAGCATAAAACCAACGATCAACCACCAGCCGCCTTGTGCCAGCGGCGGAATGCCTAGGCCATAAGCTGGCGGTGGAGGCTCCAGTGCCAGCCAGAACAATTGGCGCAGCAGTTGGATCGGATTCCAGTCCACCGAAGCCAGCATATTGA
>CAMDHL010000228.1 GCA_945898105.1 Comamonas sp. lk
GCATTTTTACGGACCATGGAGCGTTCATATTGGTAGTTTCCGACGGTATCCACCCAGCGATAACCAATCAACATATCCCCTGCTTTGGGGCCGTTCCCTGGCGCGTCGGTCTTAACCGCACCAAAATACTGCGGACGATCAAAGACAACATTAAGGGCAGCGGTATTGAAAATACCGCTGAAATGCTGCGTTGACGAAACCAACGAGCCACCATTTTTATAGTTGGCCGGATTTTGACCAATAAATATTTCCTTGCATGGCGTAGCGACCACATGTGCGGCAGTGGTGCCGGTTGCACCCACCCGGTCGACTTTGGGCAATGCGTAGCACGCCGTCATTTTGTCCAAAAGATTTTTGATCAAGGGCGATGTCCCATCCGCTACCACATCGCCTGCTGAAACTGCGGGCAAAGCAGGAATAGCAGTTGTCGCCGTGGCGCCCAGTGCAAATTGGCTTGAGGAATTTGCGCCTTTATCCTCATCCATAGCGCCTTTGACCGTCACCTCGACATTAGACGTGGTTCCAGCGGGGGTGATTTTGATGTCCAACATGTCGAGCGCCTTGTCGACCCCGGTGCCATTCGTCGCAAACTTGACGCTGAAGGGATCAAAGCTGCTCACGTTGACCGCGGTGAACAAGGGCTGTAGCGCCGTTTGAACAACCGACGACGCCGACGTAATGGCCGACGTCGTGGCGGTCGCTGAGCCCGTGGCAATTTCCGAACTGAGACTCAGAGGGTTTCCGCTGGGTGACAACTTAGCAGCGACCAGATCGGTAATTTGATTGATATTTACGGTTGTCGAGTTGCTGCTACCCAGAATACTGACCAGCTTATCGACACCATCGTCAACGACAAACACATAAGGAGCAACTTTACCGGCGGGGATGCTCAAGCTGTATTTACCGTCCGCGCCTACAGTAACGCCCTCTACCACCATGCTACCTGTTGCGTCAAAAACGCTTACAGAAGCCGAAGCCATGGGAGCACCCGTGGCGGCAATGCCATCAATGGCAATGGCTCGCGGACCTTCCCCACCGCAACCGCCACCGCCGCTAGGGACGGGAAAATCCAATTTTTTGCCATGTTCGCTCCAATGGGTACGCAAATGATTTGTTTATCGCTTAGGCGGAGTGCGAAAAGCACTCCCGCCGAGCATAGAATTTGTCAGAATAAAAATACAAGAGAGATGTCTAGTATTTGTTAACAAATTTAGTGTAGCTGGAAAAAATAACAAGAAGATGAATTTCAAGTCAAGGGTTTACCCTTGAGTGCAAGGTTTATTTCTTCCCGCGGTGCGCACCCGCTGTGCCGCTTGGTACAGCCAATTCTCGGCCTCGCCTACATGGGCTGCTGTAGCCATAAAGCGACACTACGGTCGGTGTGGTGGTGCTAAGGTCGCGTGGCATATTGCATGCAATTCAATATGACCGGAATGAATGCCGTACGCAGGCTCAAAAAAATAGCTTTTATCCCATCTTCTCCATGACCACTTTGCACGACTGCCACCAGCTAGACGCCATCGACCCTTTGCGCCCCTTGCGCGCGCATTTCAGCATCCCGCTTGATACGATTTACTTAGACGGAAATTCCCTGGGGGTCATGCCCGTCACCGCCGCAGCCCGCGCCGCGCAGGTGGTGCAACAGGAGTGGGGCCAGGGGCTGATACGGTCTTGGAATGCGGCGGGCTGGTTTGACCTGCCGCAGCGACTAGGGGCACGCATCGCTGCCCTGATCGGGGGCGGGCCTGACGAGGTCGTGGCGGCGGACACGACTTCGGTGAATTTGTTCAAGGTGCTGGCAACTGCCATCCGCGTTGCGCAGCATGCGGACCCTGCGCGGCGCGTGATCGTCAGCGAACGCAGCAACTTCCCTACCGATTTGTATATTGCCGAGGGCCTGTGCCAAACCCATGGATGCAGCTTGCAACTGGTGGAGGCCGATGGCGTGCTGCAAGCGCTAGGGCCGCAAGTGGCGGTGCTGATGCTCACGCATGTGAACTACCGCACCGGGGCCATGCACGATATGGCCGCGGTCACCGCCGCTGCGCATGCGGCGGGCGCGCTGGTGGTGTGGGATCTGGCGCACAGTGCCGGCGCGGTGCCGGTGGACTTGCGAGCTGCCGATGCAGATTTCGCTGTGGGCTGCGGCTACAAATACCTGAACGGCGGGCCGGGCGCACCGGCGTTTTTATGGGTGCATCCGCGCCATAGCGCGCGTACCGACCTACCCTTTATGCAGCCTTTGTCCGGCTGGTGGGGCCATGCGGCGCCCTTTGCATTTGACAGCAGCTACCGCAGCGCGCCGGGCGTCGATCAGTTTTTGTGCGGCACGCAGCCTATTGTCAGCCTGTCTTTGCTGCAATGCGGGCTCGATGTGTATGCCGCCGCCGAGCCGCTAGGCGGTATGGAAGCAATACGCCGCAAGTCGTTGGCGCTGACTGACTTGTTCATCACCTTAGTAGAAGCGCGGTGCGCAGAGTTTGGGCTGGGTCTGGCCACACCGCGCGAACACGCGCAGCGCGGTTCGCAAGTGAGTTTGACACTGCACACCGAGGCAGGCAGTTCTGCCGCCTATGCGGTAGTGCAAGCCCTGATTGCGCGCGGCGTAATTGGCGACTTTCGTGCCGGTGACGGCAAAGCGCAAGCGGACATCATGCGCTTTGGCTTTACGCCTTTGTACATCGGCTTTGAAGACGTGTGGCATGCGGTCGAGCAATTGCGCGATGTGCTGCACACCAGCGCCTGGCGCGCGCCGCAATTTATGCAAAAAAATGCGGTTACTTAAAAGGTATTTATGAGCGCCTGCCCCTTCCATTCTGATACGCCAACGCCCCAAGGCAGCGCTTCTATTGTGCAAAGCGAAGCCGATGTGCAATTGGACTTTGCACACAGCATGAGCTATGGCGACTACCTGGCGTTGGACGCCATACTGGGTGCGCAGCACCCGCGCTCGCCAGACCACAACGAGATGCTGTTTATCGTGCAGCACCAGACCAGCGAGTTGTGGATGAAGCTGATGCTGCACGAACTGCGCGCCGCCATGGCCCATATCGCCAAAGACGAGCTGGGCACGGCTTTCAAAATGCTGGCCCGAGTCAGCCGCATCATGGAGCAACTGGTACACGCCTGGGATGTGCTGGCCACCATGACGCCGCCCGAATACAGCGCCATCCGCCCCTCCTTAGATAGTTCAAGCGGTTTTCAGAGCTACCAATACCGCTGCATCGAGTTTTCTTTAGGCAATAAAAACGCCGCCATGCTGCGCCCGCATGCCCACCGGCCCGATGTGCTGGCCCAGGTGGAAGCGGCCTACCGCGGCCCGTCTTTGTACGACGAAGCCTTACGCCTGTTGGCCCAGCGAGGCATTAGCGTGCCGACTACGCACCTGGAGCGCGATTGGTCTCTGCCCTACCCGGCCGATGGCGGCGTGGAAGCGGCTTGGCTGCAGGTATATCGCGACCCGCAGCGTTATTGGGATTTATACCAACTAGGCGAAGAACTCACCGACCTGGAAGACGCTTTTCGCCTGTGGCGTTTTCGCCATGTGACCACGGTAGAGCGCGTGATCGGCTTTAAGCGCGGCACCGGCGGCACCGGCGGCGTAAGCTATTTGCGCAAGATGTTGGATGTGGTGCTGTTCCCCGAGATTTGGAGTTTGCGCACGCAGTTGTAAGGGCTGCGCCTCACACTCCCCGGTACAACCAAGGCATATCCAAAAGGCGGGCGCCCAGCAAGCGCATAGCCTTGTCGCGGCCCCAAGCCGTTAAGCCGGTGGCGTGAAAGATTTCACCGTTGCGCTGCGCTCTGGCCTGCACGCGCGCATTGCGCTTCCATCGCAGCGAGGCATATCGCAACAAGTTTTTGGCATCATCTGCCGGGCCTTGGTGCAGACAACGCGCCAGCACGGCAGCATCTTCTATGGCCATTCCCGCGCCTTGGGCCAAATAGGGCAGCATGGGGTGCGCCGCATCGCCAAGCAAAGCAATCCGGCCAAACGCCATATCCTGCGGGCCGTGCAGATGTGGCAATCCATTCAAAGGCCAGAGCCGCCATTGCGTAATCGCGCCTACCAATTCCTGTAAACCGCCGCAGGTCTGGGACAGGTGGGTCGTTAAGTCGCTGCGCAGTGCGGTCTGCTCCCAGCCCTGCGAGTCATCAGGCGCCGGGCCTTC
>CAMDHL010000229.1 GCA_945898105.1 Comamonas sp. lk
AGCCCGTTTTCTCCAATGAGGTCTTCAGGTTTTTTGTAATCCGCCAACAGGCGGTCTATCAGTTCGTTGCTTACAGTCATTTCTCTTCCTTTGAGAACTTTGGCAGTTTCCTGCCATTAGACCGTTTACACAAAATCTAGGACACCCCCTTTCACTACAGTAAACAGCCCCGCATTTACCTACTTTCCCATGCCCAGCGCTTTTCATGGTGATCTGCCAGATTCCATTCACCGATGTGATTTTTGCGGCGGGCTCCATCCGAGTCATTTTTGTAATCACTAGCGACCTCTTCATTGTGCTGACCGGCAACGTCATGGCTATTCTCGGCTTGCGGGCCATGTACTTCTTGCTGGCTGCGGTGGCGAATAAATTCCATTTACTGAGCGATGACCTGTCGGTGATTTTGGCATTCATTGGCGTCAAGATGTGTTTAATCGACATCTACAAAAATCCGGTTAGCCTGCGCCTATAAAGACGCTTGCAGCATCCGCTGAACCAGTGGGTGCTGCACTTTTTTTTCTGTGCCTATCGCATAGAAATGCTCAATCACACCGTCGCAAGGTCCAAGACGTTCTACTGCGTAGTGCAACAGCAAGTCTTCTTGCACCCACTCTGCGCCGGGAAACACACCCATACCGCTGGAGCCGAACGTCTTCAACAAGGCACTGTCTTCAAACTCTCCCACGATGCGCGGCTTGATACCGTGCTCCTCAAACCACCTATCCAGCAGGTTCCGGCTCGCCGTATGCGTGGTCGGCAACAGAACCGGTAATTCAGTCAAACAGGCCGGGAAGGCCTTTTTCGATGTCTTTAACAGCGCAGCGGTTCCGTACCATGCAATGGTTGAAAAGCCAAGCGCGTGGCTATAGAGTTTGATATTTGGATTGGATGGCGCAGGCTTATCTGAGATAACCAGATCGAGCTTGTGCAAAGCGAGATCGCCCAATAAGTCGCTGAATTGCCCCTCGTGACAAAGTAAACGCAGCTGTGGCTCTGCCATGACAGGCTGTAGCAGGCGGTGAACCACGAGCTTAGGCAATCCATCGCTGATACCTAACCACAAACGAACCGACGGCGTGCTGACCGCATCGCGAACACGGGATGGCAAATCCTCACCAAGCTGAAAGATCAGATCCGCCTGCTGCATCGCGGCAATGCCGGCATCGGTCAGTACCAGTCCGCGCCCGGCCGGCTTGAGTAATTCACAGCCTAGAGACCGTTCAAGTTCGCGCACTTGGGCGCTGACGGTCTGAACTGCCATGTCTAACTTATCGGCGGCGCGGGACATACCGCCCTCCTTGGCCACCACCCAGAAGTAATAGAGATGTTTGAAATTGAACGAGGTACTCATAGTCAGTATTTTTGGGAGTATCGATAAGAAATTATCTTCTTTTTTTAGATGAAGACAAGCCCTATCTTCCATCCCGTACTCTCAAAAAGGGCATCGCCTTGCATCAAATACTTTTCGCGTTCTATCGGCTAAACCGATTTCTCCCCTGATTTATCTGCCATAGGAAACAACACCATGACACTGAACACCACAACTCTTTCTACGCCATACCCAAGCGACTATCCACCGAGTGGCGCGTCTGCGCTGGGACATACCATTGACGTAGCACGGGTGCTGCGTAATACCTACGCCCTCCTAGCCATGACCTTGCTGTTCAGCGCGGCCGTGGCGAGCGCAGCGGTCGCCTATCAATGGCGCGCACCCGGCATCATGCTCACCGTGGTCGGCTACTTCGGACTGCTGTTTGCCATCCACAAATTTCAAAACAGCGCCTGGGCCTTGCCGGCGGTGTTTGCTCTGACTGGTTTCATGGGCTACACACTAGGCCCCTTGCTAACGCATTCGCTTGCATTGCCCGGCGGCGCGCAAACCGTGTCTATGGCACTGGCAGCCACCGGAGCGACCTTCATCGGCTTGTCGGCGTATGTGTTGCTGACACGGCGCGACTTCAGCTTTATGGGTGGCTTTCTTTTCTGCGGCATGGTGATTGCCTTGCTCGCAGGCATAGCAGCCGCGGTGTTTGACATCGCTGCCTTGGGGCTGGCCGTCTCCGCCGTGGTTGCCTTGTTATCTGCCGGCCTGATTTTGTTTGAAACCAGTCGCATCGTAAACGGCGGTGAAAACAACTACGTGCTCGCAACCATCGGCCTCTATGTGTCGGTATTCAATCTGTTCATTAGCCTGCTCAGTCTGTTTGGTATTGGCGGCTCCAATGAATGACATCCCTGCGCCAAGCCTCGAATGGGCAGGTATTTTGCTGGCGTGTGTATTCACCTATGGTGCCTGGCAGGAGTTCAAAGCAAAGAACCCGCGCGATGCACGTTTGCTGGCTGCCACTGGCGCAATCAGCCTAGCGGGTGCCGGCGTCGCCTTATATTTTTAGCAACATGGTTTTACGCAAGCCTAAATTCATCTACAAGGAATCACTATGAAATGCCCCAACTGCGTTAACACCCTACTGATCATGGCTGACAGGCAGGGCGTTGAAATTGACTATTGCCCCGACTGCCGTGGCGTATGGCTGGACCGAGGGGAACTGGACAAGTTACTTGAAAAATCTAAATTCGAAAACGGGGGTAGCTCTGCAGGTCGAGGAGAGGCTGTACATGCACATCGACCGGCTTACTCTGAAGCACATTACAAGGACGACCCGCGTTACAAGCGGCATCGCAGTAAGTCGTGGTTAGAGGACATTTTTGACTGAAGTCGAGTGGAGGCTTGCATTAAGCGAAATTGCAATATTTTCTAGAGCAGATAGATGTATTTAAAAGTGACTTTGCTGCTTAACTGAGTTTTTTACTTCATTCAGCACACGAAAAAATTTAGCAATCAGTATGCTGACGATGTCACTTAGCAAAGCCATCATCGATCTTAAAACTATTCAGTGCAGTGGGTTGGTGGCACTGCTCTGGATAGCTAGCTTTGGCGATGTCCAAGCGCAGGATAAAAAGACTGCAGCCAAAAAACCCACCCGCATTATCGACACGGTCTGCGATTTCGACTCAAGCGAAATTGCGGGAGAAAAAGGACATTTTGTCTGCCAATATCAGTGCCGCGACCCCGACCGGAGCAAGATCTTTCAGGTTTACTTCAGTTCATCATTTAGAAGTTGTCCGACACCATTGAAGACAAAAATCAAACAAACGATCCGGGATCAAAAAACATCGGCGGCTCCAGCCAAGAGCCTCTGAGCCAAAGTTGAGCGGGAGACCGTTCTAGCAAGATCGTCATCATTGGCTGCCCGCATCTTGGTCTAGTTTGACCTTTCACTTCGGTCGCAGATTCAAATCAATATTTCGCGCCGTTCCTAAAAGCGTTGCACACAGTGTCTCGCCTCCATCCTCCGCCACTGCATAGACATCTGCGGCATCCATAATCTATATCTGTGACTTTATAAATGTCCGCTTTTCACGTGGTAATTGGCGGCACGCTAACCTAAACCTAGTTTACAAACGATCCTTCAATTCATTCCCCCTCGCCAGCGTCCTTTCCCGCTCCCTAGGCCCAAACGACGAAGCCAGCGCTCCCTCTGCTTCCAATCCTTCGATATAAATCGCCTCGATCTCCGGCGCGGCGCGGCGTAGCTCGCGTTCGGCGAACGGCAGGTGCAGCAGTGCGCGCAGGGCGTACAAAATTCGCAGCCAGCCGGGTATCCAGATGCGCCCTTTGCGCGCTTGCATGCCGCGCACGATGGCGCGGGCGGCGTCTTGCGGCGATGTTTCGCTATTGAGCGGGCCGGGCATGGTGGCGCGCAGGCGCACAAAGCCCGGATGCAGCGCGCCTTCGGTGACCAGCGGCGTGCTGACCCAACCAGCATGCACTACGCCCACCCCCACACCATGCGATGCCAGCTCGATGCGCCAAGAGTTGCCCATGGCCTCCACCGCCGATTTGCTGGCGGCATAGGCGGACATCACCGGCGGATGCGCAAACGACGACACCGACGCGTTGATCAACACATAGCCGCGCGCTTGCATCACTGCGGGCAGCGCGGCGCGCACGGTGTTGAATACGCCAAACACATTCACTTCCACACAGCGCTTCCAGGCCTGCGGGTCCACCAGCGCCAACGGCCCAAAAGCGGCCACGCCGGCATTGGCAAACACCACATCAATCCGCCCATGACGCGCAATGGTTTGTTCCACC
>CAMDHL010000230.1 GCA_945898105.1 Comamonas sp. lk
AAAAAAGTGCTAAGCGTTTGCACCTACCTCGAAAGCATTTTTTTACTTCGATTTCGCGCGCGGATGAGCTGCGTCATAGGCCTTGGCCAAATGCTGGAAATCCAGCCGCGTATAGACCTGGGTGGTGCTGATATTGGCGTGCCCGAGCAGCTCCTGCACGCCGCGCAGGTCGCTGCTGGACTGCAGCACATGGCTCGCAAATGAGTGGCGCAGCATGTGCGGATGCACCGGTGCGCTGGTATGCGCCAGTTGGCTGCGCCGCTGCAGACGTTGCCAAACCGACTGCGCGCTCAAACGCGTGCCCTTGCGCCCGGTGAACAGCGCCGGTTGCGCCGGTTGCGATATTTCGGCCGAAGCGGGCCCCGCGGGCGCCGATCCGTCTGCGTTGGGGGGCTGACCAGGCGGCGTGGCGCGCAGCGCCAGCCAGCGCTCCAAAGCGCGCAAAGCGGCACTGCCCACTGGCACCGAGCGCCGTTTTGAGCCTTTGCCCAGCACATGGGCCTGCGCTTCCTGCAGGTCGATCCAGCCTTTGGCCAGTGGGCCGGGCTGCACATCCAGCCCCACCAACTCGCCCACACGCAGCCCGCTGCCGTACAGCAACTCGACCATGGCCGCATCGCGCGCCTCAAACCAAGCGCCGTCTTCGCTCTGGAAATTGGCAAACTGCACCGCATCATCTATGCCCATGGCTTTGGGCAGGGGCTTGGGTGCTTTGGGGGCGCGCACATCCTGCACCGGGTTGCTGGCGACCAGCCCTTGGCGGCCCAGCCAGACGTAAAAGCCGCGCCAGCCGCTCAAAATTAAGGCGATACCTCGTCCGCTGCGCCCGCCGCTGTGCATCACTGCTATCCAGCGCCTTATGTGGTGGTGCGTGACTTCACACAGCGCCAGCGCCGGGACGCCTGCTCTGCTACCGCCGTTTGTGGTTCGCGTACGGGCCGATGGGTTGCTGTTGACTGGTGCGCTCGCGCCGGACGCAAAGGTTTGCAGCTTGCCCAGGTCCAGGGCATAAAGCTCCACCGTGCGCTGTGCGAGGCGCTTTTCGGTACGCACGAACTCCAGGTAGCGCTCGACCAGTTCGCTGTCGGTGGCCACGGGCTGTGTCGCCGGTGCGCTTTAGCGCAAGCGGCTCAAGGCGGCGCTGGCCACCTCGCCGATGCGGCATAAAAAGTCGGTCCCCATGCCGCCATGAAAACGCTGGGCGTCCATCGAGGCCAGCACCAGCATGCCAAAGGCGGGCGCGGTGCTGCCGGCGTCGCCGCTGCGCAGGGGGATGATGGCAATCGAGGCAGCGGTATCCGGCTTGTCCAGCCAGGCAGTCACTTCAAAGCCGGTGTTCAGGCCACAAAATGGCTCGTTCAAGGAGGATGCAAACAACTTGGCCTCGTCGCTAACGCCTTGTACAAAGGCGCTCTCGGCGTATTCACTGTCCAGGCCCCACAAACGCAGGGCCACTTGCGGTACCGAAAACTGCTCGCGGATTTCTTGCGTGATCATGCCTGGCAGGGTCTGCGCTTGCGGCACCAACAAAAGCCCGCGTGCCCAGCGCAGTATCTTGTCGGATAGCAGCACATTGTCATTGCCGTGGCGGATCATTTCCATGATGCGCGACTCGAGCAATTTGATTTTCTCGCGCAACATTTCCGCCTGGCGTTCTTGCAAGCTGACCATGCGATGGCTGTGCGGGCTGGTGATCTGCACTGCGGCCAGCAAGTCGGCATGGCGTAGAAAAAAGTCCGGCGTATTGGCCAAGTAATTGGCTATATCGTCCTCGGTAATCGGATTATTCAAACTGGGGTCGCTGGGTGTGCTCATAGTTTTTTTGAAAAAAGACAAAAGTTAAAAATGGTCCGGCAGTTCAATCTCGCCGCGGTACACCGTAGTGGCCGGGCCGGTCATCAGAACCGGCGCATCGCCACCGGCCCACGCGATAGTTAAAGCGCCGCCGCGCGTGTGTACATCGACTTGCGCATCGAGCAGGCCCCAGCGCTTGCCGGCAACCATGGCCGCACAGGCGCCGCTGCCACAGGACAGTGTCTCACCCACACCGCGTTCGTACACGCGCAGGCGCACTTCGTGGCGGCTGATAATTTGCATAAAACCGGCGTTGACATGATGGATAAAACGCGCATGCTGCTGTATCAAAGGCCCTTGCGTGCCGACCGGCGCTTTGTCCACATCGTCCACCAGCTGCACCGCGTGCGGGTTGCCCATGGACACCGCACCGATACGCACGCTATCGCTGTCGTTCACACTTAAAGGCCAGTATTGCCAATCGCCCAAAGCGTGTGACTGCAAACCCTGTGTGTCAAAACCGATGGCTTGCAGATCAAAAGAAGGTGGCCCCATGTCCACCGTCACGCGGCCATCGGGGTGGAGCTCGGGCTCGATCACGCCCTTCATGGTCTTTACGCGCAAACGTGTTTTATTGCTCAGCCCTTGGTCGCGTACAAACCGCGCAAAGCAGCGTGCGCCATTGCCGCATTGCTCAACCTGATTACCGTCCGCGTTGTGGATGCTGTATTCAAAATCAATGCCCGCTTGCGGTGACGGCCCGACCGTCAAAATTTGGTCTGCACCCACGCCTAGATGGCGGTCGCCTAAAAAGCGGTAATGCGCCGGACTCAGGCCCAAAGGTCCGCGCGTTGCATCGAGCACCACAAAATCATTGCCGGCGCCGTGCATCTTGGTAAACGGAATTCGCATGGGCCCGATTATCAGGCGTGGCGCATGCGGCCCCCGTGTCGCAAAGTATGGGCCTAGCCTGGGCCGGGGCCTTGGCAAGTTCCAGGCTCGTGCGTATTTGGTTGCAAAATGCCGCCATGCCCCGAAGTTCACAGATCCTTGACCATGCCGCAGGCGACTTGCCGGCGCCCGGCGAATGGCAAAGCGCGCGCCCCGTGCCTTTGCTTGCCAACCTGCAACGATTGACCGCACCCAACCCCGGTTTCATGACCGGGCCGGGCACCAATAGCTATCTCGTTGGCGATGCGGCTACTGGCTATTTCGTCATTGACCCGGGCCCTGCCGATGCTGCGCATATCGCGCGTTTGTGGGACGCGGCGCGCCACGCGGATGGGCGCGGCGGCCATGTTCAGGCCATTGTCTGCACCCACTCTCATGCTGACCATTCGCCAGGCGCGGCGCCCCTGCAAACTTTGTGTAGCCAGCGCAGCGGCCACACCCCGCCCATTTGGGGACTGCCTTCAGCGCCCACGGCGCGGGCGAACAGCCACTTTGTGCCGGATCAGGTGCTGGCCCATGGCGCGCTTTTGCAACTGCAAGCCGATGGCGCGCCGCAGCACACCCTGCTGGCGCTACACACGCCAGGCCACGCGGCCAACCATGTATGCCTGTTGCTGACGCAAGATGGCATGTTGTTTTCGGGTGACCACATCCTGAATGGCAGCACCACCGTCATCGACCCGCCCGACGGAAACATGGCGCATTACCTCGATTCGTTGGATCTATTGCATGCGGCTTGTGTGCAGCACAGCGTGGCCTTCATCCTGCCCGCCCACGGCCACCCCTTGCCCGATCCGCTGGGCGCGATTGCGCATCTGAAAGCCCACCGCCTTAAGCGCGAAGCCAAGATCGCCGCCGTCATGCAAGCCAACCCCGCAGGTGACCCAGATCAGTGGCTACCCCTGGCCTACGACGATGTAGACGCCCGTCTGTGGCCGGTGGCCAAGCGCTCGCTGCTGGCGCATGTAGAGCGCATTCAACTGCTAGCGCAAAGCCAAGCCGGTCGCCCATGAGTGCGGCCCCGGTAGCACGGCCCGCCAAAGGCGCGGGTAGCAGCGTGGCAGATGAAGGCGAGCGCCTGTCCAAACACGTGGCGCAGATGCTGGGCTGTTCGCGCCGCGAGGCTGAGCAGTACATAGAAGGCGGCTGGGTGCGCTTGGATGGCCAGGTGGTGGAAATACCGCAGCAGCGCGTACTAAATCAGACGGTGATGGTGGACCCAGAGGCTAGCTTGCTTGGGTTGGGGGAGGTCACCCTGATTCTGCATAAACCGCAAAACGTGCTCGATGGCCTGCAGGACGATGCAGCACCGGCTGCTGCCCCGCCAGGCCCGCCCCCCGGGCGCGGACGGCAGGCGCGCAAACCGGCGATACAGTCCGCCCGCGCATTGCTGACA
>CAMDHL010000231.1 GCA_945898105.1 Comamonas sp. lk
TCCCCACGGGCCCGCTGGCGCAATGGGATAGCCCGCCTTTTAGCCCCAGCCACCGCGACGGGAAGCTTTATGGCCGTGGCGCCAGTGACATGAAAACCTCGCTGGCAGCTTTTGTTGTCGCGATTGAAGAGTTTGTCGCGCAGCAGCCGGATGCCGCCTTGAACATTGCCTTGCTGATCACCAGCGATGAAGAAGGACCGGCGGTCGATGGCACCGTGGTGGTCTGCAAGCAGCTCACAGCGCGCGGCGAGGTGCTGGACTACTGCATTGTGGGCGAGCCCACCTCGGTGGAGCGCACCGGCGACATGATTAAAAACGGCCGGCGCGGCACCATGAGCGGCAAGCTCACCGTGCATGGCGTACAAGGCCATATCGCCTATCCGCAGCTGGCCGATAACCCTATCCACCGGTTGGCACCGGCGCTGGCCGAATTAGTCGCTGTGCGCTGGGATGAAGGGAATGCGTTTTTCCAACCAACCAGTTGGCAGGTGAGCAATATCCACGGCGGCACTGGCGCAAGCAATGTAATTCCTGGCCAAGTGGTGGTAGATTTCAACTTTCGCTTTTGTACCGAATCGACCCCCGAATCTCTACAGCAACGACTAAGCGCTGTGCTCAATCGCCATGGCCTGGAATACGACGTGGCCTGGACGATTGGTGGACTGCCCTTTCTGACGACGCCTGGTGCCCTGGTTGAAGCCGTGACACAGGCCATCCATGACGAAACCGGGTTTACCACCCAGCTTTCGACTACCGGCGGTACCAGCGACGGGCGCTTTATTGCGCAAATCTGCCCGCAGGTCGTGGAACTGGGCCCGCCCAATGCCACCATTCACAAAATCAATGAGCATGTAGCGCTGGCCGACATAGAGCCGCTGAAGAACATCTACCGTCGGGTACTGGAGCGCCTGCATGCGCTGGCGCTGGCATGAGGCTGCGCGAACTGGTCGAACAATCCGCCCGCCAACTCCAAGCCGCCCAGGTCGCTTTCGGCCACGGTACGGACAATGCCCTTGACGAAGCGGCCTGGCTGGTCTTGTGGCAGCTTGGTCTGCCACTGGACACCGCGCTGGATGGCCCCGATGCCCCAGCCACACTCACCGCTACGCAGCAAAGCGCGTGCATCTCCCTGATAGAGCGACGCATCAACACCCGCAAACCCGCTGCCTACCTAACGCGCCAAGCCTGGTTGCAAGGCTTTGCTTTTTATGTGGACGAACGCGTCATCGTGCCGCGCTCGCTGATTGCTGAGTTACTGGTCGATGGCGGTATCGACTATTTTTTACATGAAGGCACACAGAAGGTGCTGGACCTGTGCACCGGCAATGGCAGCCTCGCCATCATCGCGGCGCAGGTCTATCCGGATACCGTGGTCTGCGCCAGCGACCTTTCACAGGACGCGCTGGATGTGGCCGCGATCAACGTCACACAACACGCTTTGCAATCGCGCATTCAATTGCTGGCTTCGGACGGCATGCAATCGCCCGCACTGCAAGCGCAAGGGCCGTTTGATCTGATCCTTTGCAACCCGCCCTATGTCAATGCCGACAGCATGACCGCGCTGCCACCCGAGTTCCGCGCAGAACCGGCCTTGGCGCTCGATGGCAACGCTGACGGCGGGCGCGATGGCATGGACTTTGTGCGCCGTTTGCTGCGCGATGCGCCGCAGCATCTGAATCCCCAAGGCGTGCTGGTGCTGGAAATCGGCCACGAGCGCGCATTTTTTGAAGCCGCCTTTCCCGCCTTACAGGCGGTTTGGCTGCCCACCAGTGCGGGAGAAGACCAGGTCTTGCTGCTCACCCGCGAATCCCTTATTTCATGATCACACTTAAAAACGTCACCTTGCGCCGCAGCGCCAAGGTCTTGCTCGAACACGCCTCGGTCACCATCAATCCGGGAGAAAAAGTCGGCCTGGTCGGTCGCAATGGCGCGGGCAAATCCTCGCTGTTTGCTTTGTTCACCGGGCTCTTGCACGAAGACGCGGGGGAGTACTACATCCCTAGCCAGTGGCGCATGGGCCAGGTCTCGCAGGACATGCCCGAGACCACGCAAAGTGCCACTGAATTCGTCATAGAAGGCGATACGATTTTGTGCGCCGCCCGCGCCGAAGTACAGGCCTCTGAAGCCGGCGAGGACGGCGACCGCATGGCCCACGCCTATATGGCGCTGCACGACGCCGGCGAGCACGATGCGCCAGCCCGCGCGCAGGCCTTGATACTGGGTTTGGGCTTTAAAACCACCGAACTAGACCGTCCAGTGAACAGTTTTTCAGGCGGCTGGCGCATGCGCCTGCAACTTGCGCGCGCCCTGATGTGTCCCTCAGATTTACTGCTGCTAGACGAGCCCACCAACCACTTGGATCTGGACGCACTGGTATGGCTGGAGGCCTGGCTAAAGCGTTATGAAGGCACCATGCTGGTCATCAGCCACGACCGTGAATTTTTGGACGCGGTGACCAACGTCACCTTGCATATTGATGGCGGCAAGCTGATGCGCTATGGCGGTAACTACAGCAAGTTCGAGGACATGCGTGCCGAGCAAATGGAGTTGCAACAAAACACCTATGCCAAGCAGCAAGAAAAAATTGCGCACTTGCAAAAATTTATTGCCCGCTTCAAGGCCAAGGCCAGCAAAGCCAAGCAGGCGCAAAGCCGCGTCAAAGCGTTGGACCGCATGGAAAAGATCGCGCCGCTGCTGGCCGAGGCGGAGTTCAGCTTCGAATTCAAAGAGCCTGCCAATTTGCCCAATCCCATGCTCTCGCTCTCGGGAGTCAGCTTTGGTTACCCCCCGCCAGAAGACGCAGCGCCGGGCACCGACCCCACCATCATCGTGCGCAACGTCAGCCGTTCGGTGCTGGCTGGGCAACGCATCGGCATTTTGGGCGCCAATGGACAAGGTAAGTCCACCCTGGTCAAAACCGTGGCGCGGGACCTGGCCCCCATCGGCGGCGAAGTCACCGAAGGCAAGGGCCTGAACATTGGCTACTTTGCGCAGCAGGAACTAGATGTGCTGCGTCCAAATGACACGCCGCTAGAACACATGATCCGCCTGGTGAAAGACCTGACGGCCCAATCCAAGCTGGCCGGCCAGGCCACGCGGGAGCAGGACTTGCGCAGCTTTTTAGGCACTTTCAATTTCAGCGGCGACATGGTCAAGCAAGCTGTGGGCAGCATGAGTGGCGGCGAAAAAGCCCGTCTGGTGCTGTGCATGATCGTCTGGCAGCGCCCTAACCTTTTGCTGCTGGATGAACCCACCAACCACCTGGACCTGGCCACGCGCGAGGCTCTGGGCATGGCAATTAACGAGTTTGAAGGTACGGTGATGCTGGTCAGCCACGACCGGGCATTGCTGCGGTCGGTGTGCGATGAGTTTTGGATGGTCTCGCATGGCGGCGTCGCGCCCTTTGACGGCGACTTGGACGACTACCAGCGCTACTTGCTCGACGAGGCCAAGCGCGCGCGCGAAGCGGTCCGCCAGGAACAGGTACAGGCCAACAAAGCCCTGGCCGCCGCCAAAGCCGCACCGATAGCGAAGCCGCTACCGGCAGCGACCGCAGAAAAACGTAAATGGGAAAAAGAGATTGCAAGGCTCGATGCGCGCATGCAGGCGCTTAGCACCGAGGGCAGCCAGCTGGAGAGCCAGATCAGCGCCAACCCCACCCCGCAGGAAATCGCCTCTTTGGGCAAGCGGCTGAAGGCGATCAACGAAGAATTGCAAACCTTGGAAGATCAATGGCTGGGCGCCACCGCAGCCCTGGAAGTGGCATCAGACCCAAGTTAGACCGGCTAGTGCCCAGTCTTTTTCTCTACCTTTTTTTCTTCTTTCTTGGCCGTGGCCGCTTTTTGCGCCTCGGTCATGACCAGCAGAGTTTTGCATACTTTCTTGGCCGGCGCCTTGAGCGAGGCCTCGGTGGTCTCACAGACGCGCTCGGTTTTGTAGGCCCAGGTCGGAATGGCCGGGATAAAGACCATGGCTAGCACCAGAGTGATCGGGCGCGAAAACGCGCAAATTAGTTTGAAATCAGACATCGTGCGTTAGGAAGGCAAGTTGCAAAACAGTACGAATTTGACACAGAGCTGAGACCATTCTAGTGAAAATACCAAATTCAAGGAAATCAGACAATTTC
>CAMDHL010000232.1 GCA_945898105.1 Comamonas sp. lk
GCATTGAAGGGCACGTCAAAGTTAAACACCGCGGGCACGTCTTTGATGTCCAGACCACGCGCGGCCACGTCGGTGCAGACTAGCAAATCGACCTCACCGCTCTTGAAAGCTTCCAGCGCTTTGAGGCGCTCGTCCTGGCTTTTGTCGCCATGTAAAGCGGTGGTCTTGAGGCCTTCGCGCTCCAGCGAACGCGCCAAGCGCGCGCAGCCCAGTTTGCTGTTCACAAACACAAATGCTTGTTTGAGCTGGTGCTTGCGAATGACATGGTGCAGGGCGCGCCGCTTATCGTCTTCACCTACGCTGTAAAAGTGTTGCTCCACCGTGGAAGCGGTGGCATTGGAGCGCGCAACTTCGATGGTAATGGGGTCTTGCAAATAGCTATTGGCCAGGCGCTTAATCTCGGGCGAAAAAGTGGCGGAAAACAGCAGCGTCGTGCGCTGCTTGGGCAGGTAGCTCAGGATGCGCTGCAGGTCAGGTAAAAATCCGATGTCGAGCATGCGGTCTGCTTCGTCCAGCACCACATATTCCACCTGGTTGAGCACCGCGTTTTTGGCCTCGATGTGGTCGAGTAAACGGCCCGGCGTGGCCACCAGCACTTCGACGCCTTTTTTCAGTTCGGCGGTTTGCGGCTTCATGTCCATGCCGCCAAAAACGACCGCGCTACGTAGTTGGGTGTATTTGGCGTATAGCTTGACTTGCTGGGCGACCTGGTCGGCCAACTCGCGCGTGGGCAGGAGCACCAGCGCACGCACCGGATGGCGGGCGGGCGAGGTAGAGGAGTTTTCGTGCTTTAAGAGGCGGTGCAGCAGTGGCAGCGAGAAGGCAGCCGTTTTGCCCGTGCCGGTTTGGGCGGCGCCCATCACGTCTTTGCCGGTCATCACCACGGGGATGGCCTGGGCCTGGATTGGCGTCATGGATTCGTAGCCCATTTCGGCCACCGCACGGGCCAAGGGCGGGGCCAGTTGCAGCTGGGCAAAGGCCATGACAGGGGTTTCTGTCGTTAGGGAATCGGGGGAGGCAGGTACTGCGGTTTCAATAGTCTGTTCGGGCATGCATAGCAAAAAGTGGTGCTATCCATCCGATAGCAGGTTGCCCCGGGAACCGGGGCGCAACGCGGATTATCCCCGATACGGCGCAAATTAGCCTTACATCAGGCTTTGGGCAGGGTTACTCCCACCTGGCCCTGGTATTTGCCGCCCCGGTCTTTGTAGCTGGTTTCGCAAACTTCGTCGCTTTCAAAGAACAGCACCTGGGCGCAGCCCTCGCCAGCGTAAATCTTGGCCGGCAGTGGCGTGGTGTTGGAAAACTCCAAGGTTACGTAGCCTTCCCACTCCGGTTCGAAAGGGGTGACGTTGACGATGATGCCGCACCGCGCATAGGTCGATTTGCCCAAGCAAATCGTCAGCACGTTGCGTGGAATACGGAAATATTCCAGCGTCCGGGCCAACGCAAAGCTGTTGGGCGGGATGATGCACACGTCATCATGGAAGTCGACAAAACTCTTTTCATCAAAGTTTTTCGGGTCCACCACGGTGCTATGGATATTGGTGAACACCTTGAACTCGGGGGCGCAGCGGATGTCGTAGCCGTAGCTGCTGGTGCCATAGGAAATGATTTTTTTGCCCTCCAGTTCGCGCACCTGGCGGGGCTCGAAGGGCTCGATCATGCCGGTGGTTTCGGCCATGCGGCGTATCCATTTATCGCTTTTGATACTCATACGAAGGTGCTCCCGATACTTCGGGCTATTGTAGGCAGGGGCCTTTGGCGGCGGATGGGGCTTAAAACCTGCCGGCTGGCTGCCACATGCCGGCGTGCTCGGCTACGGTGGCGGCCAGTACGGTGCGTTCTATCAGCCGGTCGTCACCCAGAACGATGAGCGAAAACAAAAGTTCGTCCAGGGTATTGGCAAGCTTGGTCTTTCGCGCCAGCAAAGGCGTGGCCTTGGGCTGCAACACCACAAAATCGGCCTCGCAGCCGGGCAATAAGTTCCCCACTACGCCTTGTAAGCCCATGGCGCGGGCGGCACCTGCGGTGTGCTGCCACCACAAATGCTGCGGTGAGAGCGACAAACCGGCCTTGGAACGGCCTTCACGCCCGACGTAATAAGCCGCCAGCATGGTCTGGAAGGGGCTGAAACTGGTGCCGCCACCCACATCGCTAGCCAGACCATAGGCAAAACCGGCTGCATCGGCGCCGGCGTAATCGAAATAGCCGCTGGCCAAAAATAAATTGCTGGTCGGGCATACCGCCGCCGCCGCGCCACTGCTGCGCATGAGCGCCCGGTCGGCTTCGTCAAAGTGGATGCAATGGGCATACACCGCGCGCTCGCGCAAAAGACCGAAATCCGCATAGGTGGCCAGGTAACTGCTCGACTGGGGGAACAGCTCGCGCGCCCAGGCGATTTCATCCTGGTTTTCGGACACATGGCTTTGAATCCAAACATCCGGGTATTGGGCTGCCAGTTCGCCCGCGCCGCGCAGTTGCGCATCGGTGGAGGTGGGCGCAAAGCGCGGCGTGATGGCATAGCCCAAGCGGTCTTTGCCATGCCACTGCTGTATCAATTCCTCCGACTCCAGCAAACTGTGCTCCACCGCGTCGCGCCCCCGGCCCGGCTGGTTGAGCAAGGCCGCCGGGGCATGCCGGTCCATCAGGCAAAGGCCGGTTACCAAGCGCATACCGCGCCGCTGCGCTTCGGCAAACAAAGCATCCACCGAGCTGCTGTGCGTGGTGGCAAAAGCCAGCGCAGTACTCACGCCATTGCGCAGCAATTCATCGATAAAAAAAGTGGCCGCTTCGGCGCAATAGGCGGGGTCAGCAAAGCGCTGTTCTTCGGGAAAGGTGTAGTTTTCCAACCAAGGCAACAAGCCGTCGGCCGGCGAGCCGATGACATTGATCTGCGGGAAGTGCACATGCATATCCACAAAGCCCGGCGCAATGATGCGCCCGGGTAAATGTTCTACCGGCAAGCGGCAGTTCAGCGCCGACAGGGTGCGCCAGTCGCCGATGCCCTGCACCACTTCGCGCCCCTGCGCATCGGGAGCCACCACCAGTAAGCCGTCTTCCTCCCACCGCGCAATCGGCAGCGCTGGATCGGGAAACCACAAAAGGCTGGCCCGATAGCCGCGCGCGCTCATGCGCGCTCCAACGTACAGCTATCGCCCAAGGCTTCGCGCCAGACACGCACGCGCGCCAGACCGGCAAAGTCCTGCGCCATGGCTTGCCAAATAAAGGCACACAAGTTTTCCAAGGTGGCCGGCCCCAGGCCAGGTACTTCATCCAGCAGGCGGTGGTCCAACTGCGGGCGTAATGCTTCGATGCGTTGACGCACTCGCCCCAGATCAACCACCATGCCCGATTGCGCATCGGGTGCGCCTGCGATGCTGACCTCGGCGTAATATGTGTGGCCGTGTACGCGCAAGCTGCCTTCGGTCTCCATCTCGCGGCGCAAGGTATGCGCTGCGTCGAAAAAAAACTTTTGGCTAATGCAAAAGTCTTGGGGTATGGCGAGGGACATGAAACAACTTTCTTGAAAAGGCTTGGCGTGCGGCGCTGCCAGAAATGCTTAGCGGATGCCAGTTACTTTGTGGGTTTGCATGCTGAGCTTCCAGACAGGTTGCTGCAAGCACAGGTCTATGCATATTTCGGTGTTGCGTTTTTGGAGCACATCGTCTAGCGGCTGCAATCGATGGTGGCTAAAGGGCATGCTTTGCATGGCTTGCATATCGGCCAATGAGAAGCCGGACTGTGGCCATACCAGCTTGAGCTCATGCCCACTGCGCTGCACCCAAGGGGCGCCTGCTTTGGGGCTGACGCAGATCCAATCGATACCTTCGGGCGCAGTGATGCTGCCATTGGTTTCTACCGCGATTTCAAAGCCCTCGGCGTGCAAAGCGTCAATCAGTGCGGTGTCGACCTGCAGCAAGGGCTCGCCTCCCGTTAGCACTACAAACCGCTGCATGGCAAAGCTAGCAGGCCATAGGGCAGCGATTTGTGTCGCCAAGGCAGCGGCGCTGTCAAAGCGTCCACCCAGCGTGCCATCGGTGCCGACAAAGTCGGTATCGCAAAAGCGGCAAACGGCGCTGGCGCGGTCCTGCTCGCGGCCGGACCACAAATTACAACCGGC
>CAMDHL010000233.1 GCA_945898105.1 Comamonas sp. lk
AGACTTTTGCTTGATAGCCGCTGACGCAAACAGGAGCAACTGATGGCAGCAGGCAAGGAAATACGCGGCAAGATCAAATCGGTGGAAAACACCAAGAAGATCACCAAGGCCATGGAAATGGTGGCGGCGTCCAAAATGCGCAAGGCGCAGGAGCGCATGCGCGCCGCCCGCCCTTACAGCGAAAAGATTCGCAACATTGCGGCCAACCTCAGCCAAGCCAACCCGGAATACGTGCATCCTTTTATGCAGGTCAACCAGGCCAATGGCGCGGGCTATATCGTGGTGACCACCGACAAAGGCTTGTGTGGCGGACTCAACACCAATGTGTTGCGCAGCATGCACCACAAGATGCGCGACTTGCAAGGCCAAGGCCTGCAGCCGCAAGCGGTGGCGATCGGCAATAAAGGTTTGGGATTTTTGAATCGCTCAGGCATCAAAGTGCTGGCCCAAGCCGTGCATCTAGGTGATGCGCCGCATTTGGAAAAACTGATCGGCCCGGTGAAGGCCTTGCTGGACGCCTATGTGGCTGGTGAAGTGCGGGTGATCTACTTGTGTTTTACCCGTTTCATTAACACCATGAAGCAAGAGCCGGTGGTGGAGCAATTGCTGCCGCTGTCCGCTGAATCCCTGAACAAGCACGCCACCCGTGCGACCTGGGACTACATCTACGAGCCCGACGCCAATGTGGTGATCGATGATTTACTTTTGCGTTACGTTGAAGCCTTGGTATACCAAGCCGTGGCCGAAAGCATGGCGTCTGAGCAATCGGCACGCATGGTGGCGATGAAGTCCGCGACCGACAACGCCGGCAGCGTTATCAACGAACTCAAACTGGTTTACAACAAGACGCGACAAGCAGCGATCACTAAGGAATTGTCAGAGATCGTTGCAGGCGCGGCTGATGTCTGATTTTTATTTTTGGAGCGAAATAACATGGCTCAAGCAAGCACGGGCGCAGGCGTCCAGGGAAAGATTGTTCAATGTATTGGTGCGGTGGTGGACGTCGAGTTTCCTCGCGATCATATGCCCAAGATTTATGACGCATTGAAGCTCGAAGGAACTGCGCTGACACTGGAAGTTCAGCAACAATTGGGCGACGGCATTGTCCGTACCATTGCGCTGGGTAGCTCCGACGGTCTGCGCCGCGGCCTTATGGTGGTGAACACTGGCGCTGCGATCACGGTGCCTGTGGGCAAGGGCACGCTGGGCCGCATCATGGACGTGTTGGGTAACCCCATCGACGAACGTGGCCCTGTGGACCAAACCCTGACCGCTTCTATCCACCGGAAAGCTCCTGCCTACGACGAGCTGTCTCCTTCTCAAGAACTGCTGGAAACTGGAATCAAAGTTATTGACTTGGTTTGCCCGTTTGCCAAGGGCGGTAAGGTCGGTCTGTTCGGTGGTGCCGGTGTGGGCAAGACCGTGAACATGATGGAACTGATTAACAACATTGCCAAAGCGCACAGCGGTTTGTCAGTGTTTGCTGGTGTGGGTGAGCGTACGCGCGAAGGGAACGACTTCTATCACGAGATGGCGGACTCCGGCGTCGTGAACCTTGAGAAGCTCGAAGACTCCAAAGTGGCCATGGTCTATGGCCAGATGAATGAGCCTCCTGGCAACCGTCTGCGCGTGGCCTTGACTGGCCTGACTATTGCCGAATCGTTCCGCGATGAAGGCAAAGATGTGTTGTTCTTCGTGGACAACATCTACCGTTACACATTGGCCGGTACCGAAGTGTCCGCACTCTTGGGTCGTATGCCTTCTGCCGTGGGTTATCAGCCTACGCTGGCCGAAGAAATGGGCCGTTTGCAAGAGCGCATTACTTCTACCAAAGTGGGCTCTATCACCTCCATCCAAGCCGTTTACGTGCCCGCGGATGACTTGACCGACCCTTCCCCTGCAACCACGTTTGCCCACTTGGACTCCACCGTGGTGCTTTCGCGTGATATCGCTTCGCTGGGTATCTACCCCGCGGTGGATCCGCTGGACTCTACAAGCCGCCAGTTGGACCCACTGGTGGTCGGTGAAGAGCACTACGCTACCGCCCGCGCAGTGCAAGGCACATGGCAGCGCTACAAAGAATTGCGCGACATTATTGCGATTTTGGGCATGGACGAATTGGCGCCAGAGGACAAGCTGACCGTGGCACGCGCCCGTAAGATTCAGCGTTTCCTGTCGCAGCCCTTCCATGTGGCCGAAGTGTTTACTGGTTCGCCAGGCAAGTACGTGACCTTGGCCGAGACGATTCGCGGCTTCAAGATGATTGTCTCGGGCGAGTGCGATCACCTGCCGGAGCAAGCCTTCTACATGGTCGGTACCATTGACGAAGCCTTCGAAAAAGCCAAAAAGGTCTAAGCCATGAACACCATCCACGTTGATGTGGTGAGCGCGGAGGAGTTGATCTTCTCTGGCGAGGCGCGCTTTGTCGCGCTGCCTGGCGAGGCTGGCGAACTCGGTGTATATCCGCGTCACACGCCGCTGATCACCCGCGTGAAAGCCGGCTCTGTGCGTATTGAACTGGCCGACGGCGGCGAAGAGTTCGTGTTCGTTGCCGGCGGCATCATCGAAGTGCAACCCGACAGCGTGACCGTCCTTTCTGACACTGCGATCCGCGGCAAAGATCTGGACGAAGAGCGCGCCAATGCCGCTAAGGCCCTGGCTGAAGAAGCATTGCGCAACGCCAAGAGCGAAGTAGACCTGGCGGTAGCGCAGTCCGAATTACACACCCTGGTGGCGCAGATCGCGGCTTTGCGGCGCCTCCAAAACAAGCGCTGATGCACCGGCAACCCAATTTGCAAACCGCCTTCGGGCGGTTTTTGCATGGTGGCTCCGCATGAATTACAGCGCGCCTTGGTCTTTACCCGGTGGCAATCTTCAAACTATCGTGGCCGCCAAACTAGCCAGGTCTTTTTCGGGCGAGCGCCCTTTGTTTTTACGTGAACGCTGGGGCACACCCGATGGCGACTTTATCGACGTCGATTGGCTGCAACCCAAACCCTTAGCCGGCGCGCCGCTGTGGGTCATGTTCCACGGCCTGGAAGGTTCATCATCCAGTCACTATGCATTGGCCTGTGCGGACTATGCGCGTAGCCAAGGAATCGGCTTTGCCGTGGCCCACTTTCGCGGTTGCAGCGGCGAGCTCAATTGGGCGCCGCGCGCCTACCATTCCGGTGATTACGAAGAGATAGGCTGGATAGTGCAGCGGTTTGCAAGTCTGCATCGCGGCCCGCTTTATGCCATTGGCATTTCGCTCGGTGGCAATGCGCTGATGCGTTGGGCAGAAGAGGCTGGGCACAGCGCCGGCGCTACAGTACGCGCCGTGGCCGCCGTCTGTTCGCCGCTGGATCTGGCGGCGAGCGGCGCAGCCATCGGGCGCGGCTTTAACCGGCAGGTCTACACCCGGATGTTCTTGCGCAGCATGAAGCCCAAGGCACTGGCAAAGCTCAAGCAGCACCCCGGCCTATTTGATGCGCAGGCCTTGCTCGCAGCCCAGGATCTTTATGCTTTCGACAATATCTTCACCGCCCCTCTGCACGGCTTTAGGAACACCGAGGACTACTGGCGTCGGGCGTCGGCGAAGCCACATCTGGCCGCGGTACGCGTACCAGCGCTGGTGATCAATGCGCGCAACGATCCGTTCATCCCGGCGGATTCATTGCCAACCCAGCGCGACGTTGGACAATACGTACAGCTGTGGCAACCAGCCCATGGCGGCCACGTAGGCTTCGCGGCAGGCATGCTGCCCGGCCATTTACGTACCCTACCGCAGACACTGGGCCAGTGGTTCGATCACAACGCAAGTTAAGCTAGCACCTACATGGACGATATTGTTAAACAGGCGATGGCCAAATGGCCTAATGTCCCGCATTGCTATAGCTGGCTAGGCATAGACGCGCGCGGCAACTGGTATATGCGCGACGATCGCACCCAGGCCTTGGGCAGCTTTGCCAGTGGTCTGCCTGGCGCCAAAGGCTCCATGCTTAAGCATGAGAAGCTGATCGACTTTATCGAGCGCAATTACAGCGTGGATGCGCAGGGCTGCTGGTATTTCCAAAATGGCCCCCAGCGTGTGTATGTGGAGTTGGAAGCCACCCCTTTTATTTG
>CAMDHL010000234.1 GCA_945898105.1 Comamonas sp. lk
AATTTTCGCAACGTCGCGCCGTTGTTGCCCAGAATTTTACGGCCCAGCAAATCCAGCGACTGGATGGTGTTGGTGCCTTCGTAAATCATGTTGATACGTGCATCACGCACATACTGCTCCATACCCCATTCTTTGATGTAACCGTGGCCTCCAAACACTTGCAGGCAGGTCGATGTAGCAATCCATCCGTTGTCGGTGATAAAGGCTTTTACGATCGGTGTTAGGAGGGCCAGCATTTCACCCGCATCTTTGCGCACTTGCTCATCCGGGTGGCTGTGCTCCTGCTGCAAAAGCATGGTGCAAAAGCCTTGCATCGCCCGGCCGCCCTCGGCATAAGCTTTGGCGGTCAGCAGCATTTTGCGTACGTCTGGGTGCACGATGATGGGGTCGGCGGCCTTATCCTTGGCCTTGGTACCCGATAGCGAGCGCATTTGGATGCGGTCTTTGGCATAGGCCAGCGCATTCTGGTAGGCCACCTCCGTCAATGCCAGTGACTGGTTGCCTACGCCCAGGCGCGCCGCGTTCATCATGACAAACATGCCGTTCATACCCTTGTTGGGCGCGCCCACCAGAGTACCCACGGCACCATCCAAAACCATCTGGCAAGTGGCGCTGCCTTTGATCCCCATTTTGTGCTCCAGGCCGCCGCAATAAATACCATTGCGCTCGCCCAGGCTACCGTCTTCATTCACCAAAAACTTAGGCACGATAAACAGACTCACACCCTTGATACCGGGGGGTGCATCGCTTAGGCGTGCCAGCACCAAGTGGACAATGTTGCCACTCATGTCGTGCTCACCAGCGCTGATAAATATTTTGTTGCCGGTGATGCGGTAAGTGCCATCGGGCTGCGGTTCGGCGCGCGTGCGCATCAAACCCAGATCTGTGCCGCAATGGGGCTCTGTGAGGCACATAGTGCCGGTCCACTCTCCACTCACCATCTTGCCCAGATAAGTCGCTTTTTGCGCATCGGTCCCATGCGTTGCCAGAGAGGCATAAGCGCCATGCGTCAGCCCGGGGTACATAGTCCATGCCTGGTTAGCGCTGTTGAGCATCTCATAGAAAAACTGATTGACGATCAAGGGCAGGCCTTGGCCACCATAGGCAGGGTCGCTGGACAGCGCCGGCCAGCCGCCTGCCACATACTGGGTATAGGCCTCTTTGAATCCCTTGGGTGTCGTCACCTGGTGTGTCGTCTGGTCCAACTGGCAACCTTCTGCGTCACCGGTCATATTGAGGGGAAACAGTATTTCAGAGGCAAATTTTCCACCTTCCTCCAACACGGCATTCATGGTGTCCGCGTCCATATCGGCGTGTGCCGGCATGGCCTTGAGGTCGTCCACCACATGCAATAGCTCGTGCATGACAAACTGCATATCACGCAGGGGCGGGGTATAGCTGGGCATAAAAATACTCCTAAGTATCAAAAAATCTATGGGAAATCCGGGTGGGCGCTTGTTCCCGCGGAACTCGGTATTGCGTCGAAGGCTTGGCTATTTCTCTGCAAGATATTCTCAAAGCCTTGGTTCGCTTGCGCCAGCGAACCGGGCTTCCGCAAAAACCGCGCTTCATAGTGCAAGGCCAATATCAACCCATGAATCTCAAAGGCAATTTGTGCAGCATCGGCCTGCCCCGCAAGGTGACCGCATTCCTTGGCTTGCACTACCGCGCGGAATAGCGCATCCTGCCATTGACGCACAGCATGGGCCAAGGCATCGCGCACCGGCCCCGGGCGGTCGTCAAACTCCACAGCACCGCTAATAAATATACAACCGGACTGGATTTCCACGGCGACCCGCTTCATCCAGTTATCAAATAATGCGCGTAATCGCGGCAAGCCACGGGGCTGCTGCAGGGCTGGGAAGAATATTTCCTGCTTAAAACAGTTGAAATACTCGTCGATCACGGAGATTTGCAGTTCTTCGCGCGAGCCAAAGTGCGCAAATACGCCAGATTTGCTCATTTGCATCACTTCGGCCAACAAGCCAATGCTGAGCCCCTCAAGACCCAAACGGGTACTAAGCGTCACCGCCGCCTGAACGATCGCCTGCTTGGTTTGCTGCCCCTTGAATAAGGCGCGCCCGGAACCCTTGGGTTCCGAGGCCTCAGGCAGCGGGCTTAGCGTGGCGGCAGATGACATGGTTCAGGGCAAGGACACAAAATAGAACGACCGTGCTATTTTGCACCAGATATGCCCTGGCGCTCCTTATGCCCTGCAATTTCTAGGTATTTTTCTCGTCAGGAAGAGCGAATCATGGTGCCAAAGGCCTGGTCGCTAAGAATTTCCAGCAACAGTACGTGGGGTATGCGGCCATCAATGATGTGCACCGCTTTTACGCCGGTTTTAGCAGCATCGAGCGCCCCGCTGATTTTGGGAAGCATACCGCCCGAAATACTGCCGTCTTCCACCATGGCATCGATTTGGCTGGGGCTCAATTCGGTTAGTAACTCGCCAGCTTTATTCAGCACGCCGCTAATATTGGTGAGCATCAGGAGTTTTTCCGCTTGCAGCACGGTCGCCAGCTTGGCAGCAACCACATCGGCATTGATGTTGTAGCTTTCGTTGTTTTCACCAAATCCTATGGGGCTGATCACCGGGATGAAAGCGGCATCCTGCAAAGCACGCAGCACAGAAGGGTCCACACCCACGATTTCGCCGACCTGGCCGATGTCGTGTTGTATGGTCGGATCGGCTTGATCCAGCATTTGGAGCTTCTTGGCGCGGATCATGCCGCCGTCGCGCCCGGTTAAGCCCACAGCCTTGCCACCGGCCTGGGTAATCAGCCCAACAATTTCCTGCTGCACCTGACCAGCGAGCACCCACTCCACCACGCCCATGGTTTCAGCGTCGGTGACCCGCATGCCCTGGATAAAGGAGCCGGTTTTGCCCAAACGCTGCAATGCGCTCTCAATTTGGGGTCCGCCCCCATGGACCACCACCGGGTTGATACCCACGAGCTTGAGCAACACCACGTCCTGCGCAAATGCCGCCTGCAGAGCCGGGTCGGTCATCGCATTGCCGCCGTATTTAATAACCATGGTCTGGCCGTGGTACTTACGGATAAACGGCAAAGCGCGAGCCAGGGTATCGGCCTTTTCGAGAATAGAAGGTTGGATCATGGCGTAATGGCTTCGGTCAATGCCCACAATTATGGACTGCGGATGCCAGCAACCGGCCGCACCGCAGCAACATGATCGAAATGCAGAGGATGGACGCCTCACTTACGAGAGAGGCGGAGTAACCTGGGCTTCCCCTGACCGGCGATCTAAATATCAATTTTAGATACCAATTAATGGCCGCATCTTCTAAACGCCAGCCAGGAAATAATCACACCCGAAGAATTTTCCCTTGCGGCCCAGCGCAAATAAGGATCGGCTTCCGAAACGCTTATCCAAGACGTTCAGGAAGCCTGCAAAGCGCCTTAATGGGCGGCTGGACTTGCAACCGCAAAAGACTCTTTGGACTGACCCTGGGCAATCAAAGAGACCAGCCATTTAGGTGTGAGACCGCGCCCGGACCAGGTCTCTCCGTTAGGGCCACGGTATTTGGCTGCAACGGGCTGACCGGGTTTACGCCCTGCTTTAGCTGCCTTGACGGGCTTTACTTTGGCGGGTCGGCCGGCTTTGGCTGCGCCCTTGGCACCCTTACGGGTCTGCAAATCCTTCATAGTGATACCAAAAGCTTGCATCTTGGCTTGAATATCACGAACAGTGGCGGCGAATTCTTTCGATTTAATCTCAGACGCCTGCTTTTGCAGCTTTTCGATTTGACCTTGGATGTCAATTAAGTTAGTCATTAAAACTCCAGAAAATAAACTAGGTAAATATTGTAGATCTAAATTGCTACAGGCACACTAAAACCGCATAACTTTAAATGTTAAATATCAAGAAAATACTATATGTTTCCAGCAAAAACGATTAATCCATTATAAGGCGGATTCAAGCACGAAGTGCAACTTTGATTAACTGAGGTAAAGGTGGCTGAGAATGTTTAGCATTCAAGGCTTCTTGACCTGCCAGTCGAAGTTGCCCATGAATTACAAACATCTCAGCCAAGTGGAAAGATATCAGATCTACGCC
>CAMDHL010000235.1 GCA_945898105.1 Comamonas sp. lk
GGGTGTGGGCCTGACGCCCAGCGGAGATGACTTGGTTGGCGCGGTATTTTTCACATTACGCTATGCACCTATCGCCCATTGGCAGCCGGCCATGCCGGCCATGCGCACCCGCACCAACCGCGCCGCGCAAAGCGCCAGTAATCCGATCAGCGCGGCCTTACTAGACGATTTATTGCAAGGCAGCAGCTACCGCGCCTTGCACGAACTATTTGACGCCATGCACTTGCAGCAAATACCTGCTATCAACGAAGCAGTGCAAGGCCTGCTACGCATCGGCGCCAGCTCGGGCGGCGATATGCTGGCCGGTGTATTGCTGACCCTCTTAAACCCTGAACTTCCTGCCAAGCGATCATGACTATAAGCACCAACACCTTACTCACCCAAGCGCCCTCTGTGCTCAATATTGGCATCGACGGTTTTAATGAAAGCATCAGCCAACATGGCGGCAAAGTCGAGCATCTGCCCTGGCGTCCACCAGGCAATGCCGACCCACTGCTGGCCTGGAATTTGGCGCGCCTGATGGACGATGCGCGCATAAGCGCGGCCAACGCCGAGGCTTGCAAACGCATTATCCAATCGCGCCCGATGTGGGAAGACATTGCTATGCGCGCCGACAGCGTGTGGCCCGAAATGAAAAATACACGGCTCTTGCTGCACGCAGGCCCGCCGGTGGCCTGGGAGGCTATGTGCGGCCCCATGCACGGCGCGATGGTGGGCGCGGTGCTCTATGAAGGCTGGGCGAAAACACCCGAGCAAGCGCAAAAAATGCTGGCGCGCGGAGACATCGAATTTGCGCAATGCCACGACTTCTGTGCCGTAGGGCCGATGACCGGCATCATCAGCGCGTCCATGCCTTTGATTCAGGTGCGCGACGCCACCCATGGCAATGTGGCCTACACCAACATTAACGAAGGCATTGGCCGCTGCCTGCGCTTTGGCGCTAACGGGCCTGATGTGTTGCAAAAGCTCAAATGGTTTGAAGACGTGTTGGCCCCGGTGCTCAAAGCGGCGGTGCGCCACAACTTTGACAAAACCGGCGGCATCGACCTGAAAGCCATCCAATCGCAAGCGCTCTTAATGGGCGACGAAGTACACAGCCGCAATGCAGCGTCTACCGCCTTGTTTTTTATGACATTGGCGGTACCGCTGGCGGCAGAACACAAAGGCCTGTCGCAAGACCAGATTCACCAGAGCCTAGACTTTGTAGCCAAGACCTCGCAGTTTTTCTTGAACTACTCCATGGTCTCGTGCAAAGCCATCATGGACGCTGCGCATGGCGTGCCCTTTAGCTCGGTGGTCACCGCCACCGCGCGCAACGGCACTGAAACCGGCCTGCGCATCAGCGGCCTGGGCAAGCAGTGGTTTACCGCCACCTCGGACTTACCCCAAGGCTTGTTCTTCCCCGGCTTCAAACAGCAAGACGCTTGCCCGGATATTGGCGACAGCGCGATCACCGAGACCGCCGGTTTAGGCGGCTGCTCGTTTGCGGCATCACCGGCCTTAACGCTGCTGGCCGGTGGCTCGGTGAGCGACGCAGTGCGCTACAGCCGCGAGATGTACGAAATCACGGTGACCAAAAACCCGGCGCTCAGCCTGCCAGCCTTGGACTTTGAGGGTGCGCCTTGCGGCATCGATGTGCGCAAAGTGCTGGACACCGGCATTCGCCCGTTAGTGACCACTGGCATTGCCCACAAGCAGGCCGGCGTAGGCCAAATTGGCGCAGGCATTGTGCGTGTGCCCATGGCCTGTTATGCCAAAGCGCTGGACGCCATGGCCACCCAATTTTTGAATGACTGAAAGAGCAGCATGCGCCAAACACTGACCTCCCCGCGCGGCATGGTGACCGCGCCCCACCACCTGGCCGCCGGCAGCGCCTGCGCCGTGCTGCGTGAAGGCGGCAATGCTATCGAGGCGATGGTGGCCGCTGCGGCGACTATCGCCGTGGTGTACCCGCATATGAACGCCATCGGCGGCGATGGCTTTTGGTTGATTTCTGAACCCGGCCAGGCGCCGGTCGCCATCGATGCTTGTGGGCGTGCCGCGGGCGCAGCGACAATTGATTTCTATACGAGTAAGGGCCTCAAAGCCATTCCCGGGCGCGGCCCGCTGGCGGCGAACACCGTAGCCGGTGCGATTTCGGGCTGGCAAGAGGCGCTGGTTCACAGCGCGCGCATGGGGGGGGCATTGCCGACCTCACGGCTGTTGCAAGACGCAATTTGGTACGCCCGCGAAGGCGCACCGGTGACCCAAAGCCAGGTCAATTTCACGACTAAATTCTTACCCGAACTGGCTAACGTGCCGGGCTTTTCAGAGCAATTTTTAGACCCAGCGCAGGGCGCGGGCCACGGCGCCACCGTGCCGCTCGTAGACACCTTGCGTCGCTACCCGGCGCTAGCTGCCACCTTGCAAACCTTGGCCGATAAAGGCCTCGATGATTTTTACCAGGGCAATGTGGCGCAAGCTATCGCGGCCGAACACGAGCGCTTGGGCGGCCCCTTGCGCCTGGCGGACTTACATGCCCACCGCGCCAGCAGTGTGGAGCCGCTGAGCGTAAAGGTCAGCGGAGCCACCTTGTTTAATATGACGCCGCCCACGCAGGGCATTGCGTCCTTGATGATTTTGGCGATTTTTGACCGACTGCGTTTGCGCCACGGCATCCGCGAAGCTGACAGTGCGCCCTATTTGCATGCGCTGGTCGAGGCGACCAAACAAGCCTTCAAAGTGCGCAACCGCTATGTCGCCGATCCCGCCACCATGGCCGCCATGGGCGTAACGCCGCAGCAGTTTTTAAGTGATAGCTTTATCGACCAATGCGTACAGGCGGTGGACATGCAACAAGCCCTGCCCTGGCCGGAGCGCAGCATCCCCGGTGACACGATTTGGATGGGCACTGCGGATAGCGCAGGGCGCATGGTCAGCTATATCCAGAGCGTGTACTGGGAATTTGGCTCAGGCGTCGTGTTGTCTGACACCGGAGTGGCTTGGCAAAACCGGGGTTCCAGCTTTTCGCTGGACAGTGCCTCGCACCTGGCTTTGGCGCCGCGCAAAAAACCGTTTCACACACTGAACCCGGCGCATGCGCGTTTTGACGACGGACGCCACATGGTCTACGGCAATATGGGCGGCGACGGACAGCCGCAAAGCCAATCAGCGGTGTTTAGCCGCTACGCGTTTTACGGACAAACTTTGCAGCAAGCCGTTAGCGCGCCGCGCTGGCTGCTGGGCAAAACCTGGGGCCAGGAAACCACCACCTTGAAGTTTGAAAACCGCTTTGACCCGCAAGTCCTGCAAACCCTTTCAAACGCCGGACATGATGTGGAAGTGCTGGGCGATTACAGCGACACCATGGGCCACGCCGGTGCTATCGTGCGCCAGGGAAATGGCTTGTACTTGGGCGCAGCGGATCCGCGAAGTGATGGCATCGTGGCGGCGTATTGAACGCCGTCGCACAAAAGATTTTCACCACCCTATTTTCACCACGGCCCAAGGGGAATTTTGATGATAGCAATCCAAGCACTTTTAGCTTTCACTGGCTGGACACTCGCCCTGGTGATGGGAATATTTCTGTACCGCGGCTTGCGTATTTTGCAAGGTACGTCCATCACACACTGGCCTCGCAGCGCTATGCCAGACGATGACATTCCATTAGCGCGCCGCATCGCCGACGCGCATGCCAATTGCCTGGAAAACCTGCCGGTATTTGCGGTGCTGGTGCTGGTCGCCGCTACGCAGGGCAAGCTCGCTTCGATAGACGTTCTGGCCGCCTGCGTGTTTTACTGCCGCGTGGCTCAATCGTTAATGCATTTGTGGGGCATCGGCAGCCTTCAAGTGCATCTGCGCGCGATATTTTGGGCCGGACAGTTGGCGCTATTTGTGATGATGTTTTTGCGCTTGCTGGCTTGACGCGCTGGAAAAAACGACATTGCCTTATCAGCGATTAAAGGTCCGAAGGTCTGGGGTCTGCGGGTTAGGGCTTGCCATCATTGCGACCTTGCTGTCGGCTTGCGGCGGTGGTGATACACCGCAAGAGGCTGCGCCCTACGCTAGCGACTCGGTAATTACTTTAGACCATGGCGGTTT
>CAMDHL010000236.1 GCA_945898105.1 Comamonas sp. lk
GCCGGCCCGCATTGTTTGCCACTACCAAGCAGTTTCTGGATGACTTAGGTCTCTCTAGCTTGGGTGATTTGCCGCCCTTGGAAGCCATGGGGCAAGCCAATGCCGAGATGTTGGCTGACGCGGTGGCGGGTGCGAATGGCGCAGGCGAATTGCTTTTGGCTGCGCCCGATGCCCCGGCGAGCGCGACGGAAGCTGATGATGTAGCGGGCCTTGCGCCAGCGGACGCTCAAACCTTATTGCTGCCGGCCGTCGACCCGGCGGATCCCACGGTTTAAGCATGTCTACTACTCCGCGTAAGCCCAATAGATCGCCGAAAGGTGCAGTTATGGCCCAAACCACAACCGATGCGCTGCCCTTGAAAGCCCAGCAAATGGGCTTGGTGGAAGCCATGGGCGTTGCCCCCGGCCAAACCATAAAAGCTGAACAAGCGTCTAGCACTGAAGAAGCCACTCCACGCACACCAGACGTGGATGCAGAGGGTGTCAGCGCTAGCAAGTCCCATTCGGCGACCGAACTTTCAAATGGCGATGGGCAGGGGATGCCTCTTGTTCAAATGGAAAGCACGGGAATGCAGCCCTTGGCGGGTAGCTTGTTTGACTCGGTGGTGTCGGGCGCCTTTGACTCCGAGGAGGCGGACACCCCAACAACCGAGCCCAAGCGCATTCTGCAACCCCAGGCAGAAACACCCAAATTGCACAAAATCCTGGCCCAATCCGGAATGGGTTCGCGCTTGGAAATGGAGCGATTGATTCTTGAAGGCCGCATCTCGGTGAACAACGAGCCGGCGCATATTGGTCAACGCATCCAATTCGGTGACCAGATCAAAGTCAACGGCAAGCCGGTGCGCTTTCGAATCGATCCGCCGCCGGCGCGCGTGATTGCTTACCACAAGCCGGCCGGCGAGGTCGTTACGCATGACGACCCGCAGAACCGGCCGACTGTTTTTCGCCGACTGCCCAAGTTACACCAGGGTAAATGGCAATCTGTCGGGCGACTGGACTTGAATACCGAGGGTTTGCTGCTCTTCACTAACTCCGGCGAACTGGCCAACAAGCTAATGCACCCGCGTTTTGGACTAGAGCGCGAATACGCGGTACGCGTACTCGGATCGCTCAGTCGCGAGGAGAAGAAAGTCTTGCTCGAAGGCGTACGCCTTGACGACGGCATGGCACAGTTCGGCAGCATTGAAGACGGCGGCGGGGAGGGCAGCAATTGCTGGTACCGCGTAACCATTTCTGAGGGCCGCAACCGTGAGGTACGCCGTATGTTGGAAGCGGTGGGCCATGCAGTCAGTCGGCTTATCCGTATTCGTTACGGCGCTATGTTGTTGCCGCGCGGACTCAAACGTGCCGGCTGGATGGAACTGGACGAGTCCGATATTCGGGCGCTAGCCCGTGCCGTCGCTGGGCCCGCCGCGCATGATGTCCCGGGCTCCGAGGCCCGGCGCGATCAGGGCCCGGATCAGCGTAGTCGCCGGGGGCCACAGCCTCGAACCAAGGGTCGTGGCCCGCGCAGCGCAATGGGCCCCTCAGGGCAGCGCGCGGATTCGGGTAACGTTTTTGGGGCCAGCCGGCCGGTTGGCAGCAAGCCGTTTTCTGCTTCGAGCCAACCCGATCCGTTGCGGACATCGGTGGGATATATCGGTGCGGACAGCCTTACCCGCCAGCGCAAAACCGCTGCAGCAAAGCCCGGCGGCGGCCCCAATAAAGCCAGGGCTAAGGGCCGTCTCCGCTAGGGGGCGGATGCTAAAATTGCTTGCTTTGCCGCGCAGGGCGGCGAATAATCCAATACGAAGGTTTACTTAAGACTATGGCAATCGAACGCACTCTCTCCATCATCAAACCTGACGCTGTCGCGAAAAATGTTATCGGGCAGATTTATGCCCGTTTCGAAAAAGCCGGTCTCAAAGTGGTGGCAGCCCGCATGGCGCATTTGTCGCGCGGCGAAGCCGAGGCTTTTTATGCCGTGCACAAAGAGCGCCCATTTTTCAAGGATTTGGTCGAGTTCATGATTTCTGGCCCAGTGATGATTCAGGCGTTAGAGGGCCCCAATGCTATCGCTACTAACCGTGACCTCAT
Organism: Comamonas sp. lk; assembly: GCA_945898105.1. Lineage (GTDB taxonomy): Bacteria > Pseudomonadota > Gammaproteobacteria > Burkholderiales > Burkholderiaceae_C > Allorhodoferax. Next base: position 2,079 of record CAMDHL010000236.1, read on the forward strand.
GGGAGCCACTGATCCCAAGAAAGCTAATCCGGGAACTATTCGCGCCGATTTTGCCGCCAGCATCGATGCGAATGCCGTACATGGTTCCGACGCTCCGGAAACTGCGGCTGTCGAGATTGCCTTTTTCTTCCCTGGCATGAATATTTACTCCCGTTAAACCCTACCATGCGGGCCAATCTTCTCGAATACGACCTCGAGGCATTGGCCCGTTTTTGCGAGCGTCTGGGGGAAAAACGATTTCGAGCCGTTCAGCTGTTTCGCTGGATTCATCAGCGCGGCGCTAGCGACTTCGACGCGATGACAGATTTGGCCAAATCGTTGCGCGAAAAACTAAAAACTGCAGCCATCGTTCAGCCCCTAGCCGTCATCTCGCAACATGAGTCCTCAGACGGCACCATCAAGTGGTTATTCAATGTAGGAGCAGGCGATGCGATAGAGGCGGTTTACATCCCCGAAGCCGATCGTGCTACTTTGTGTATTTCTTCGCAAGCCGGCTGCGCAGTAGGTTGCCGGTTTTGCTCTACAGGCCACCAGGGGTTCAGTCGGAACCTGACGGTAGGCGAGATCGTGGCGCAGCTTTGGTATGCCGAGCACTTCCTGCGCAAACGTTTGGGCCGCGATGACCGTGTTATTTCCAACGTGGTCATGATGGGAATGGGGGAGCCTTTGCAAAATTATGCTGAGGTTTTACCTGCATTGCGCGTAATGCTCGATGACCATGGATACGGACTATCGCGGCGGCGGGTTACCGTATCGACCTCAGGCATGGTGCCATTCATGGACCGTTTGGGCCGAGACTGCCCGGTCGCGCTGGCGGTCTCCTTGCATGCCCCACAGGATCATTTGCGGGATGAATTGGTTCCTTTGAATAGAAAACATCCGCTTGACGAATTAATGCATGCCTGCGAAAGGTATTTAGCGGTCGCACCACGCGACTTCATTACTTTTGAATATTGCATGCTTCAAGGGGTGAACGATACGTCGTCCATGGCGCAGGAATTGGTTGCGCTATTGGGTCGTTACGGCGGAGGACGCAAGAGCTGGTGCAAAGTCAATTTAATTCCTTTTAACCCCTTCCCCGCATCTGGATTGGTGCGATCGCCAATGGCCGTTGTGCAGGCTTTTGCCCGCATCTTGAATGATGCGGGGATCGTCACGACGGTGCGAAAAACCCGAGGCGATGATATTGACGCCGCCTGCGGACAACTTGCCGGCGAGGTAAAGGATCGCACGGCGGTGATGGTACGCATGGATAGGCGCAAATCGGTCAGTACAGACCTTTTGAAATCGGCCGGTGAAAAATCCTCGGAGTTGGTCTATGGTGTTTGATAAGCGCCTCTGTCTAACGGCGTTGGGGGGGGCTCGCCGCGTGCGCGGCGGGTTAGCACTCCTGGGGTGCGCAGTTCTATTGATGGCTTGCGCGGGTCCGGGCAAGGGCGATTTGACGACCGCCAGTGATGACACGGATGCCCAACGGCGTGCCCGCGTGCATTTGGAGCTGGCGGCCGGCTATTTGGCGCAAGGTAAGAATACTTACGCGCTTGATGCCGTCAAGCAAAGTTTGGCATTGGACGGCAGCCTTTATGAAGCCCACGATTTGCGGGCTTTAATTTATATGAGGATGAGCGAGCCGGCGCTGGCGGAGGACGGATTCCGTAAAGCCCTCGCTTTGCAGCCCCAGGCAGCTGCGGTTCAGCACAATTACGGGTGGTTTTTATGCCAGCAAGGACGTTTTAATGAGTCTACTGGCATGTTCTCAGCGGCATTGGGTAATCCAAATTACGAGGCAAAGGCTAAAACCTGGATGGCACAGGGTCTATGCCAGGCTAAGGCTGGGCAGCTGGTCAATGCAGAAAAAAGCCTATTGAGAGCAAACCAGTTAGATCCGGGAAATCC
>CAMDHL010000237.1 GCA_945898105.1 Comamonas sp. lk
GAAAAGCAGCGACTGCGCTGGGATGTGCTGGATGCATTTGCCAAGGCTGCCGTACAGGCGGGCATCCCCGCAACCGACGATTTCAACCGGGGAGATAACGAAGGCGTAGGATTTTTTGAAGTGAACCAAAAAAGCGGTTGGCGTTGGAATACGGCCAAAGCATTTTTGCGCCCCACTTGCTACGCGCGGCCGAACTTTGAGCTCTGGACCGGCGCGCAGGCAAGCGAGCTGGTGCTGGAGCAACACCCAGGCACCGACCAACCTTTGCGCTGCACCGGCGTCAAAGTATGGAACGGACGGGAGATGGTGACCGCCCTTGCGCGTCGCGAAGTGATTTTGAGCGCTGGCGCGGTGGCCTCGCCGCAGTTGCTGCAACTCTCGGGCATTGGACCAGCTGCGCTATTGCAATCCAAAGGTATCGCGCTGCGGCTGGACCTGCCGGGGGTGGGCGCGAATTTGCAAGACCATTTGCAAATCCGCACGGTTTTCAAAGTGAAAAACACGCCTACGCTGAACACGATTGTCTCCAGTCTGTGGGGCAAAGCACGCATCGGTCTGGAATATGTTTTAAAGCGAACCGGGCCCATGAGCATGGCGCCCAGTCAGCTAGGTGCGTTCACACGCAGCGACCCGCAGCAGCCCTACCCCAATATCCAATACCACGTGCAACCGCTTAGTCTGGACGCTTTCGGCTCGCCGCTGCACACCTTCAATGCCATGACAGCCAGCGTGTGCAACCTGAACCCGACCAGCCGGGGGACGATCAATATCCGCACACCGGACTTTCGTGATGCGCCGGCAATAGCCCCGAACTACTTGAGTACCGAGGCAGACCGCAAAGTCGCTGCTGACTCGCTGCGGGTGACGCGGCGCATCATGGCGCAAAGCGCGATGCAAGCATTCGTGCCCGAGGAATACAAACCCGGCGTGCAATACCAGAGCGACGAGGAGTTGGCCAAACTAGCTGGTGACATTGCCAGCACGATTTTTCATCCGGTAGGTACCACAAGAATGGGCCGCGCCACCGATCCGCTGGCGGTCGTGGACACCCGCCTGAAAGTGCGCGGCGTGGCCGGGCTGCGCGTGGTCGATGCCGGGGTGATGCCCTTTATCACCAGCGGCAATACCAATTCACCTACGCTGATGATTGCTGAGAAAGCCGCCCAGTGGATTGCCGAGGATGCGCAGGGCTAAGGGGAAACACGCAAGGGTAAGTCCTGATGTTTAAGCCGCCCGGCAGCGCTAAAGTGCGAGGGTGCCTCGATACAGGCCACACTTCGAAAAGCGAAGGGCAGCCCACTAGGCCGCGAGCGATTCCGAGGAGACCATAAGACCTTGGCATAGCCAAGGTTGACACACCTCCCCAAGAGGCAAAAAGCACTGACTCTGTCGGTGCTTTTTTTTGTCCGTCAGGTTTGCGCTTCGTGGTCACTTGCTACCTGCATACAAGCCCCTACACTCGGCGGACCCAGCGCCGTGGATGCGCGACCCCCGCCCTTGCGCTTCTGCCAAACCTCTTTTCTGCTCCCCAATCTCCATGGAATTGCTGCTTGTCTCCGCCGCCTCGCTGTTAGCAGGTTTTGTCGATTCCATCGTCGGTGGCGGCGGTCTGATCCTGATACCCAGTTTGTTTGCCCTGTTTCCTTCGGCAGCGCCCGCCACGCTGTTTGGCACCAACAAAGGCGCGTCCATTTGGGGCACGGGTTTAGCGACGGTGCAGTACAGCCGACGAGTCACCATGCCATGGCGAGCGCTGCTGCCCGCAGCAGCAGCGGCCTTGCTGGCCGCCTTTGCCGGAGCCTGGCTGGTGACCGTGGTCTCGCCCGCCTTGCTGCGAAAAATCCTGCCGGGTCTTTTGGTCTTGCTGCTGGTCTATACGTTGGCGAAAAAAGATTTAGGGCGCGAACATGCGCCGCGCTTTGAAGGCCGCCGAGAAATGCTGGTCCTTAGCGCCATCGGTGCATTAGTGGGTTTTTACGACGGCTTTTTCGGGCCAGGAACTGGAAGCTTTTTTGTATTCTTTCTGGTGCGTGTGGCCGGGTATGACTTTTTGCATGCCTCGGCCAGCGCCAAGCTGCTCAATACCGCCAGCAACCTCGCAGCCTTGGTCTTGTTCGCTTTGACCGGCCATGTGTGGTGGCATCTGGTACTGGCCATGGCTTTGTCCAATATGGTGGGTAGCCTGGCGGGTACCCATCTGGCGCTCAAGCACGGCACCGGCTTTGTACGTATTGTCTTTATGGTGGTAGTGGCGGCCCTGATTGCCAAAACCTCTTGGGATGCGTTTTTGGCCTGATGTAGCCCAGCTTTCAGGGTTTGGTGGCCAGCCCTGGCGGTTCCGCGGATTGCGGAGCCGGTGGCCAACTGACATCTGCCAGCGCGCGGGGTTTGCCAGTAGGCGCGGTGGCTAGGCCTTTGCGCACTGCAGCTAAATCTTCGTCATTTGGGTATTGCTGCAAAAGCCAGTAATCAAAGACGCGTCGCGCAATCGGCGCTGCGGACGTGGACCCAAAACCGGCGTTTTCCACAATCACCGCCAGCGCAATTTTTGGGTCGTCGGCAGGCGCAAAGGCTATGTAAAGCGAATGGTCGCGCAGGTGCTCTTCCATACGCGCGGCGTTGTATTTTTCGTTCTTGCTCAAACTGACCGCCTGGGCCGTGCCGGTTTTGCCGCCGCTCAAGTAAGCAGCCCCCGCAAATGCCCGGGCAGAGGTGCCCTCTTGGGCCACGCCGACCATGGCCTGCAGTATCACGTTGATGTTGTCTGGTGAAAGCTTCAGGTCCTGCGGCGGCGGTGCGGGACGTTCGCTGCGCGAATGCGTGCTGGCATCTTCGATGGCCATGACCAGACGCGGTGTGTACTTAACTCCTTTGTTGGCTAGCGTGGCCGTAGCTTGCGCTAGCTGGAGCATCGTAAAACTGTTGTAACCCTGACCTATGCCCAGGGAAATGGTCTCGCCGGCGTACCACTTTTGATGTTCGGGCTTGCTGTAGTAACGCCGCTTCCAGTCCTGGCTGGGGAGCACCCCGCGCACTTCGCCCAGCACATCAATGCCAGTCATCTGGCCAAAGCCTAAAGGCTTCATAAAGTCGTGCATGGTGTCCACGCCCAGCTCATTAGCTAGCGAATAAAAATACGCGTTGCTTGACTCCACAATCGCCCTGCGCATGTCCATGATGCCGCCACGCTCGTTCTCCGGGCTGCCGAAGCGGTGACCACCAAACATATAAAAGCCTGGGTCGTTGATCAAGGTTGTGGGCTTGCGAGTACCGGTTTCCAATGCGGCCATGGCCATAAACGGTTTGTAGGTCGAACCCGGCGGATAAGTGCCTCGCAAAGCGCGGTTGAGCAAGGGCTTGTCAGGAGATTCATTGAGCATTTGCCAGTTGTCCTGGTCAATGCCTTCGACAAACAAATTGGAATCAAAAGTAGGCTTGCTGACAAAGGCCAAGACCTCGCCGTTTTTCGGGTTGATGGCCACCAGCGCACCACGCCGCTCGCCAAACATGCTCTCTACCAATTGCTGCAGCTTGATGTCGATGGTCAACACCACAGTATCGCCTGGCGTGGCTTTACTGCTACTCAAGCGCCGCATGGCGCGGCCCCCGGCAGAGGTTTCAATATGTTCGACGCCGGTGATGCCGTGCAACTGGCGCTCAAAGCTTTGCTCCACGCCCAGTTTGCCTATGTATTCGGTGCCCCGGTAATTGGCTTGGTCATCATCGTCTTCGATTTTTTCTTTTTCGCTTTGGTTGATGCGCCCGATGTAGCCGATCACATGGCTGGCCAATTCGCCGTAGGGGTAATTACGAAATAAGCGCGCCTTAATCTCCACGCCAGGAAAGCGGAAACGCTGGGCTGCAAAGCGCGCCACTTCGACATCGGTCAGGCGGTTGCGCAAAGGCAGAGATTCAAAGGTCTTGGATTCTTCGAGCAATTTTTTGAAGCGACGCCGATCACGCGGAGT
>CAMDHL010000238.1 GCA_945898105.1 Comamonas sp. lk
TCTTTGAACGCGTCTTGCGTATCCGATAGCTTCGTGCTGTTGGGGTCTCGCCCCATATAGGCCATCATCATGCTGGCCTCACTGGGTTGGTCAATCAGCGCAATGCCGCACTTGGCCAGAATCTTGGCGTTTTCTGGTTTAAACAAGAGATCAAAGGTGAGGGGAGGCAAGTCGCCGCCCCAGGCCTGCTTGGCCTTGGTCATATTTACCACCAAACCTTCTGTACCCCAGACATAGGGAACCCCATAGATGTTGCCCGGATCGTGCTTGGCGGTTTGTGCCATCACTCCGTTGTCGAGGTATTTCTTGTTGGGAACTTTAGACCAGTCGATGGGCTCAAATACGCCGGCCTTGATTTGCTTGGCCATGTAATTGGAGCTGGGATAGACCACGTCGTAGCCACTGTTGCCGCTGAGCAGCTTGGCTTGCAGGGTGTCGTCACTGTCCAGAATGCTGTAAATCACCTTAATGCCGGTTGTTTTTTCAAACTTACTGATCACTTCCGGTCCAATGTACTCCGACCAGTTAAGCACCTTGAGCGTGCCCTGGGCTTGCGCCATATTCGAGCCCAGTGCCAATACGCTGGCAGCCAAAAGTAGGTAGATGCGCTTGAAATTCGACATGAATTAGGGTTCCTCAAAAATAGTGGAAAGCATGCGCTTCGTTCGCCGCAAAAGACGATGACCCGAGGCGCGACCCTATTCTTATGAAACAAGCGTTCAATTGCAAGCGAAACCGGCGTAAAAGTTCACAATAATTTCCATCCGTAAGGCGTTCCCACCTTCGCAGGCGCAGCCGATGCGTCGCTTGCCAGAAAGTGCCGCGAATACGACTGCGCTGTTTTACTGGGTCCTGGGCGACGGCGGTGGTGATGAACCCGGCTCCAGTTCAGGCGGCCTTCGGTGCTCTAAGGATGACCTAGGGCTAAAATTGGAAGACTGGCTCGGTCTTTGTTGGCCGTAAACACCGCCATAAATATGCTTTCAGCACCAATTCAATCCTGCCCACGATGATCCACATTACGCTTCCCGACGGTTCCCAGCGCGAATTTCCCGGTCCGGTCACAGTGGCTGACGTGGCGGCGTCGATAGGCGCCGGTTTGGCCAAAGCGGCTCTGGCGGGCAAGGTCGACGGCAAAGTGGTGGATACCAGCTATTGCATCGGGGCCGACAGCCAGTTGTCCATCATCACCGCCAAGGACGCTGACGGACTCGAGGTGATCAGGCACTCCACGGCCCACTTGCTGGCCTATGCGGTCAAAGAATTGTTCCCCCAAGCGCAGGTCACCATCGGCCCCGTCATTGAAAACGGCTTTTTTTACGACTTTTCTTTTGAACGACCATTCACGCCTGAGGATTTGGTCGCTATCGAGAAAAAGATGGCCGATTTGGCTGCGAAAGATGAACCTGTATTACGCCGGGTTTTGCCGCGTGATGACGCGGTCGCCTACTTCAAAGGGATTGGCGAGCATTACAAGGCGGAAATCATTGGCAGTATTCCAGCGGGCGAGGATGTGTCGCTGTATAAGGAAGGCAGTTTCGAGGACCTGTGCCGCGGTCCCCATGTGCCCAGCACCGGCAAGCTTAAGCATTTCAAGCTAATGAAGTTGGCCGGCGCCTACTGGCGCGGCGACCACACCAAAGAAATGCTGCAGCGTATCTACGGCACGGCCTGGGCTACGAAAGAAGATTTGCAGCAGCACCTGACCATGCTGGAAGAGGCTGAAAAGCGCGACCATCGCAAATTGGGCCGCGAACTGGATTTGTTCCACATAGACGAGCACGCGCCGGGTCTGGTGTTCTGGCATCCCAAGGGCTGGACGCTTTGGCAGGGCGTTGAGCAATACATGCGCAAGGTCTACCAAGACAACGGCTACCAAGAAGTCAAAGGCCCGCAGATCATCGACAAAAGCCTGTGGGAAAAGACCGGCCACTGGGATAAATATCGGGAAAATATGTTTACCACCGAGTCGGAAAAGCGGGATTACGCGCTGAAGCCGATGAACTGCCCCGGCCACATCCTCATCTTTAAACAAGGTATCAAAAGCTACCGCGACTTGCCCTTGCGCTATGGCGAGTTCGGGCAATGCCACCGCAACGAGCCTTCGGGCGGCCTGCACGGCATCATGCGGGTTCGTGGCTTCACCCAGGACGACGGGCACATCTTCTGTACCGAAGACCAAATTCTGCAGGAATGCGTGGACTACACCGCGCTATTGCAAAAGGTTTACACCGATTTCGGCTTCAAAAACATTATTTACAAGGTGGCTACCCGACCTGAAAAGCGCATCGGTAGCGATGCCATTTGGGACAAGGCAGAAGCCGCACTGATGCAAAGCCTCCGCGCCTCGGGCTGTGAGTTTGAAATTTCCCCGGGAGATGGCGCGTTTTACGGGCCCAAGATCGAGTACACGCTTAAGGATGCGATTGGGCGACAGTGGCAGTGCGGCACCATGCAGGTAGATTTCTCTATGCCCGAACGCTTGGACGCTGAATATGTGGGCGAAGACGGGGCCCGTCACCGCCCCGTTATGTTGCACCGCGCCATTGTCGGAAGCCTGGAGCGCTTCATTGGAATCTTGATCGAAGAGAGTGCCGGCGCCTTGCCCACTTGGCTTGCGCCGGTGCAGTTGGCGGTACTCAATATCACCGACGCCCAGGCCGAATATGCCAAAAAAGTGGCCAAAACGCTGCAAAATCAAGGGCTTAGGGTGGATTTAGATCTTAGAAACGAAAAAATCACGTATAAAATACGAGAGCATTCGATGCAAAAGCTTCCCTTTCTCCTCGTCGTAGGCGATAAAGAAATGGCTGCCGGTGCCGTTGCAGTGCGCGCCCGGGGTGGAAAAGACCTCGGTGCCATGCCCCTTGAAGCGTTCAGTGCGCTCATTGCAAGGGACATAGCTGATAAATCCCTTGTCTAAGGTTTTTCCAAAGATGAAGACGATGCGTCGCGTATTGCGCGGAAGTCGCCCTGTCGGGCTTGTTTTGTGAAGGATTGAGCCATCGCTACTGAAATTCGTGACCGCCGCCAACGCGAAGAACGTAAACACCGCCTGAATCGGGAAATCATGGCCCCGGAAGTCCGCCTGACCGGCGTTGACAACGAACCGCTGGGTGTTGTCAATATCAACGAGGCGTTGCGCCTTGCCGGTGAGTTAGACGTGGATCTGGTTGAGATTTCCGCCACAGCCGTACCTCCGGTATGCCGCTTGATGGATTACGGAAAGTTCAAGTACCAAGAACAGAAAAAGGCGGCGGAAGCCAAGTCAAAACAAAAGGTGATTGAGGTCAAGGAAGTTAAATTCCGTCCCGGAACTGACGATGGCGACTACAACATCAAGGTGCGCAATATCAAGCGCTTCCTGGACGATGGCGATAAGTGCAAGATCACATTGCGTTTCCGAGGTCGGGAAATTACCCACCAAGAAATCGGTCTGGCTTTGTTACAGCGGATGCGCGAAGAGTTGGCGGATTTGATCGTAGTAGAGCAGTTTCCCAAGCTCGAAGGTCGACAGATGGTCATGATGATTGCGCCAGGCAAGAAAAAGCCGGGTGGTTCGGCGAAGCCGTCGCAGGAGATGGCAGCGTAATTTTCTCGATTGCTTTCGGGCAGTCGACGGGCAAAGAAATTTGCCCAAGTTTGCACAGGGGGAGACCCCTGGCATACGGTGAGCGGGTTTGCGGCGGTAGAGATACCCAACAAGCCGGCTCCCAATAAGTGGCTCGGGGCCAACAAGGACGGAAAGAGTTTTCCGTACGCCTCACGAGCACAAATGAAGAAGGAGCATGCAAATGCCCAAAATGAAGACCAAGAGCGCGGCGAAGAAACGCTTCCGCGTCCGTCCCGGTGGAACCGTTAAACGCGGCCAAGCCTTCAAACGTCACATTCTGACCA
>CAMDHL010000239.1 GCA_945898105.1 Comamonas sp. lk
ACAAGCAGCGGGCGACCCGGATACCGGCGAGACCTATTACAGCCACTGGCTGGCCACACTGGAATCTTTGACGGTGCAAAAAGGCGCGGTCAGCCGTGCGCAACTGGAACAAGTGCAAGCAGCCTGGGACCATGCCGCAAAAGCTACCCCGCATGGGCAGGCGGTGGTGTTGGCGGATGACGCGTTGGTAGACTCAGGTTTTTAAGTAAACCTATTCAACGGCCTCAGGCGCTCGCAGCAATAACGCTACTGCGCCTGAAACCCGCTAGCCTTAATGATGCGCGCCCAAGTCTGCGCGTAAGCCTGTTCGCGGCTTGCCAATTGGGCCGATGACATAAATCCCACCGTCAGACCCATGGCGGTAAGCGGATCGCGCACTTCGGACATCGCAAGCACTTTGGTGAGCGCATCGGAGAAGCGGTCGATGACCGCTTTAGGCGTGCCGGCTGGGGCAAAAAAGCCGTAGTAGGGTACGTCTTCAAAACCGGCCAGCCCCAGTTCGGCGAAGGTGGGTACATCGGGCAGAACGGCTTGGCGGTTGGCGCCCAGCACCGCAACGATGCGCACTTTGCCGGCCTTGTGGTTTTCGATGAAATCGGGCACCGAGGCCACACCGGCGGCGATCTGGTTGCCCAGCATGTCGGCCATCATGGGGGCACTGCCCCGATAGGGCGCGCTATTCAAGTCCAGCTTATATTTTTCGCCAATCACTTTGACCAAAAACTCGGGCACCGAGGCGGGCGCAGGCACGCCCACCGTGCCCTTGCCACCGCCCGCGCTGCGCACCCAAGCGCTGTAATCGTTGACCGACTTGGCAGGCGTACCGCCGGAGACGGCCAGCGCGTTCACAAAGGTGGCAAATCCGGCAACGGCGACAAAGTCGCGCGCCGGTTCAAAACCAGGATTTTTAACGACCAGCGGCAAGACCGAGATGGTGTGGTCATGCGACAGGAAAACCGTATTGCCATCGGGCGCAGCGGCTTTGAGCGCTTGTGCGGCTATCTGGCCACCGGCACCGGCTTTGTTTTCTACCACCACCGGCACGCCGAGTTGGTCTTTGAGCTTATCGGCCAGGATGCGGGCAATTGCGTCGGTACCGCCGCCCGGCGGAAAGCCAACCAGCACTTTGACCGGGCCGCTTTGAGCCCATACCACTGGAGCCAAACACAAGATTACACCGGCCAACAAAGCTTGCGACACGCTGCGCAAGCGACGGGAAATGAACATGTTCAGCACTCCTTCACGAATAGGCCATCCACACCGGGATGGCCCGCGTGCGGAGGTTTAGAACAAGCCGACCACTTTGCCGGAATCGTCGATATCAATGTGGTCCGCCGAAGGAACCTTGGGCAGGCCCGGCATGGTCATGATATCGCCACACACCATCACGATGAATTCGGCGCCAGCGGCCAGACGCACTTCGCGGATGTTGACAGTGTGGTCCGTGGGCGCGCCACGGCGTGCGGCGTCGGTGGAGAAGGAGTACTGCGTCTTGGCGACGCACACCGGGTAGTGGCCGTAACCTGCCTCTTGCAGGCGCTTGATTTCAGCGCGCACTTTGGCGTCGGCGCTGATGTCACTGGCGCCATAGATTTTTGTCGCGATGGCTTTCATCTTGTCCCACAAAGTCGCGTCGTCTTCATACACAAACTTAAAGCCACTGGTGGGTTTGTCGGTCAAGGCCACGACCGCACGCGCCACTTCTTCGGCACCGGCGCCACCATCGGCCCAATGACGTGCCGAAAGCACCGGCACATCCAAGTAAGCCAGCTTGTCTTTAAGCAAGGCAAACTCGGCCGGTGTATCTGCGGTGAATTGGTTCATGGACACCACGCAAGGCAGGCCGTAGTGGTTGCGGATGTTGTTGACGTGGCGGTCCAGATTGGCAATACCGCGCTCCAGCGCGGGCAGGTTCTCGGTGTTGAGTTCTTTCAGATCGCAACCACCGTGGTACTTAAGCGCGCGAATCGTGCCCACCAACACCACCGCCGATGGACGCAGGCCAGACTTGCGGCACTTGATGTCAACAAACTTTTCAGCGCCCAGGTCGGCTCCGAAGCCAGCTTCGGTGACCACATAGTCGCCCAACTTAAGCGCCATCTTGGTTGCCAGCACCGAGTTGCAACCGTGCGCGATATTGGCAAACGGGCCGCCGTGGATGAAGGCCGGGTTGTTTTCCAGGGTCTGTACCAGATTGGGCTTGAGCGCTTCGCGCAGCAGCACCGTCATGGCGCCATGGGCCTTGAGATCGCGTGCGCAGACGGGCTTTTGATCGCGGGTATAGCCGATCACGATATTGCCCAAGCGCTCTTTCAAGTCCTTCATGCTGGTAGCCAGACAGAAGATGGCCATGACTTCAGAGGCCACCACAATGTCAAAACCGTCCTGGCGCGGATAGCCATTGCCCGGCCCGCCCAGGGACACGGTGATGTCGCGCAGCGCACGATCGTTCATGTCCATGACGCGCTTCCAGGTGATGCGGCGCACATCGATACCCAGGGCATTGCCGTGGTGGATGTGGTTGTCGATCAGCGCAGACAGCAGGTTGTTCGCTAGGCCGATGGCATTGAAGTCGCCGGTGAAGTGCAGGTTGATGTCTTCCATGGGCACCACTTGCGCCATGCCGCCGCCGGCCGCGCCGCCCTTCATACCAAACACCGGGCCCAAACTGGGCTCGCGCAGGCAAATAATGGTTTTCTTACCGATGCGGTTGAGCGCGTCGCCCAAGCCCACAGTGGTGGTGGTCTTTCCCTCGCCCGCCGGTGTGGGGCTGATGGCGGTGACCAAAATCAGTTTGCCGTCGGGGCGGTCGTTCAGGCTGTCCACATATTCCAGCGACACTTTTGCCTTGTAGCGGCCATAAGGGTCGAGCGCATCGTCAGGGATGCCCAGGCCTGCGGCGATCTGGCTGATGGGCTTCATGGTGGCCTTTTGGGCGATTTCGATGTCTGAAAGCATGGGTGTCTCCGTTTGTTATGCAAAAGAGCTGCGCCTGCGCCGCATAGCTCGGCCATGCGCAGGGACTGCTGTGGCGCAATGTACGTTTGTGCTCCTGGCGGGACCGCCGGTTTAGCGACCCGCCATTGTCACTATACGACACGGACTACCGGAGCGTGCAATCCGATTAATTGGCCCGTTCGGCCAGCAATTGCTGCACGGCCACTCGGCACTGCGCGGCATTGATGGCGCGAAACCCGTCGGGCAGGCATTGGGTAATGCCACTTTCGGAAAGCACAAAGTCCATGCGCACATCGTGCGCCTGCGGATCCAGAGTATCGATACGCGACAGATCAAAAGCCGTCGCAATACACACCGGCTTACGCGCCAAGGCCGCAAGTGTGCGGTCGAAATACCCGCCGCCGTAGCCAAGGCGATAGCCCTGCGTGTCGATGCCCACCGGCGGCACCAAAAGCACATTCGGCAGCAGTGCCTCCGTGTCGCGCGGCACCGGAATGTCGTACACCCCTTTATCCATCAATACGCCTGGCCACCAGTCCCGAAATTCCAAGGGCAACCCCGGACCGCGCACTACCGGCAAGGCACTGCGCACACCGCGCGCGCGCAGGCGGGCCGCGAACGGGCGGGCGTCAAACTCGGCCCGGTAAGGCCAACACAAACCCAGCACGCAAGGGGCTTGCAAATCCAAAGCCTCTACCAGCGAGGCGTTGATGAATGCGCTCCAAGCCGCGCGGTCTTGCGCGGATGCTGAGGTGCGCGCTGCGAGCAATTGCTCGCGGTGCTGCTTGCGCCAAGCCGCCTGCGTAGGTGTCAGCGCCAAAACAAACCAATTTGCGAAGGCATACAGGCTGACAGCACGCCATGAGTCAAGCGCGCGCGCTGCGTTTGTTGCGCAGCGTAGCGCGTTTCAGCCAAATCCTGTGCGCTTG
>CAMDHL010000240.1 GCA_945898105.1 Comamonas sp. lk
TTGCTAGCGCTGACACCCTCTGCATCCACGTCTGGTGTGCGTGGAGTGGCTTCTTCAGTGCTAGATGCTTGTTCAGCTTGTATGGTTTGGCCGGGGGCAACGCCCATGGCTTCCACCAAGCCCATTGGCTGGGCTTTCAAGGGCAGCGCATCGGTTGTGGTTTGAGCCATAACTGCACCTTTGGGCGATCTATTGGGCTTACGCGGAGTAGTAGACATGCTTAAACCGGGGGATCCGCCGGGTCGACGGCCGGCAGCAATAAGGTTTGAGCGTCCGCTGGCGCAAGGCCCGCTACATCATCAGCTTCCGTCGCGCTCGCAGGGGCATCGGGCGCAGCCAAAAGCAATTCGCCTGCGCCATTCACGCCCGCCACCGCGTCAGCCAACATCTCAGCATTGGCTTGCCCCATCGCTTCCAAGGGCGGCAAATCACCCAAGCTAGAGAGACCTAAGTCATCCAGAAACTGCTTGGTAGTGGCAAACAATGCGGGCCGGCCTGGCGCTTCCCGGTGGCCTATGACCTCCACCCAGCCGCGATCTTCCAACTGCTTTAGAAGCAGGGAATTGATGGTTACGCCGCGAATATCTTCCATATCGCCCCTTGTGACCGGCTGCCGGTAGGCAATGATGGCCAGAGTTTCCAAGGTGGCCCGGGTATAGCGCGGCGGTTTTTCGGGGTGCAAGCGATCGAGAAATTCACGCATCTCCACCCGGCTTTGAAATCGCCATCCGGTAGCCACCTCTACCAACTCAACTCCCTTGCCCTCCCAGGAGGTTGAGAGTTCAGCCAACATTGCCCGAATATCTGTTTCGCTAAGCGTGTCCTGATATAAGGTTTGAATATCGCGAATAGTCAGAGGCTGCTGCCCGCACAGCAAGGCGGTTTCCAAAATTCGCAAAACTTGGTCGGTATTTGTCATGCAAGAAGGCGGACGCGTTTCGCGCCCTGGGAATCGAAGTTGTAGTTGATGCTAAGCCAACTCAGCGCGGTAGCAATATTTAAGCGCGCAAGCCAAACGGGGGGACCAAGCCATGCGCCTACAGCGTTGGAATATTGTAACGAAGGCCCCATCCGGCCAATAGATCAGAAAAATCGGGCGGCAATGCGCTTTCAAAGGCGAGGCGCAGCCCCGTAATGGGATGGGCAAATGACAATCGGAAAGCATGTAAAGCCTGACGGGACAAACCCGCAACCACCGGCCCCGCATAGACCGTGTCTCCCAACAAGGGGTGCCCCAAGGATGCCATGTGCACACGAATCTGATGAGTGCGGCCCGTGTGTAATACGCAATGCACCAAGCATGCATTTGGCGCTTGGGCAAGTAAATAAATGTCGGTCTGGGCTGTTTTACCCGGAACTTTGTCTAAGTTCACCACCGCCATGCGCAAGCGGTTGCGCGGATCGCGGCCGATGGGGGCGTGGACCGACAATTGATCCGCGCCCTGCCAAACGCCTTTACCCAATGCCAGGTATTGGCGATGCATGCTGCGCACACTGATCGCCTGTACCAGGCCATCCATGGCAGGCCGGGTGCGCGCAACCACCATCAAGCCGCTGGTGTCCTTATCCAAGCGATGCACAATGCCAGCACGGGGAACCAAAGATAGCCCGGGATCCATCGCCAACAGGCCATTGAGTAAGGTGCCGCTCCAATTTCCAGGCGCCGGATGCACCACCAATCCTGCGGGTTTGTCGATGACGTATAGGTGTTCATCCTGATAGACCGGCAGCAAACCCATATCTTGCCCTACGAAAGCTTGGCTTTGGGCCGTAGGATGTAATTCCAGGTCTAACGTGTCGGCAGCCTTGAGCTTGCGGGCGGGCTTGGCCATAAGCACGCCGTTAAGCCGAACAAAGCCCGCATCAATCATGTGCTGCAAATAATTGCGGGAAAATTCGGGCACCAACTCGCTCAAAACTTTATCGAGGCGGTGGCCATGCAAATGCATAGGAACGCTTACGGTGCGCAGCTCATTGCTCACCGCCATGAGCTCGTCACTGTCCTCCTGATCTGCGGCTTGCAATGGGTCGGTCGATATAATGGTCGGGGCCTGTTCCACGAAAGTTGTCATGATGCTGAGAGTCAAATTATCGGTTGTTTACGCGGTGCTTTTGGCTTTCGCCATAGCTCTTTTAGGCGGTTGCTCAACGACTCCTGAGGATAAAACTGCGGGCCTCAGCGCTGATAAGCTTTACAGCGAAGCGCGCGACTTGATGGGCAACTCGCAGTGGGATAAGGCCATACCTTATCTGGAAAAGTTGGAATCCCGGGCTGCGGGAACTCCGTTAGCGCAGCAAGCCCAGGTAGAAAAGGCCTATGCTCAGTACAAAGCCGGCGAGCGCGCTCAGGCTATCGCCACCTTGGACCGGTTTATTCGCCTGCACCCTGCCAGCCCGGCCTTGGACTATGCGATCTACCTTAAAGGGCTGTGTAACTTCAACGAAAATCTCGGGATATTCGGAGCCTACACCGGCCAGGACATGGCAGAACGCGATCAAAAAGCGGCTAAGGAGTCCTTTGAGTCGTTCAAAGAACTGAGCACCAGGTTTCCGCAATCGCGTTACAGCGAAGATGGTCTATTGCGCATGCGTTACATCGTTCAGACTTTGGCTAAAAATGAGGTGTACGTTGCCCGCTACTACTTTAAGCGAGGCGCCTACGTGGCAGCATTAAACCGTGCACAAACCGCCGTCGCCGACTACCGCGATGCCCCGGCGGTGGAGGAGGCGCTGCATATCATCCAAAAGTGCTATGAAGCTCTTGGTATGGTAGACCTAAGCAATGATGCTAAACGTGTCTTGCAATCGACATACCCCGGGAGTGATTTTTTAAGCGCCAGCGGTAAAAAGGAAAACGATAGTTGGCTTGATATGAGCAAACTAAACCCTAGCAAGATCGATTGGAGCTTCCCTAACTTTGACTGGTTTAAGTCGAAATAACCAGGCGACTGTGCTTCGGATCTAGGTCAATTGAAAATCTCCTGGCGCTCCGCGGTCAGAGCAGCCAAAGCCGCTAACCATTGATTCTCATCAGACAGGCTTCGCATAGTTGGCAAAGCAGCCAACAACCGCTTGCCGTAGCCTTTTGACGCGAGGCGTGCATCACAAATCACCAAGACCCCTCGGTCGCGCTCACCGCGGATTAAGCGCCCAGCACCCTGCTTTAGCGCAAGGGCCGCATCTGGCAAATACAGTTCGGTAAAAGGTTTCTCACAGGCTTGGGCGCGGGCCTGCACCAGCGGGTCGTCAGGCGGAGGGAACGGTAATTTGTCGATAACAACCATTTGCAAGGCCTCGCCCGGAATGTCTACCCCCTCCCAGAATGAGGCGCTCGCCACGAGTACGCTGCCGCGTTCATGGTGCTTAGCGCTAGGGCCAACTCGCCCGCCATGCGAATGCAGATATTGCTGAATCAATAATCGCTTGGATGTCTGACCCTGCACCAGCACTTCGATACCCGAACCCTCCAATCCGTCCTTAATGCCTTGCGCAATTATCCGCATGGCACGCAATGTCGTTGTCAGCACCAGAGTCCGCCCGCCTAAAACACGAGCACCGCGGGCAACCAATGCCGCCACCGATGCACTATGGTCAGGGTGCGAAGGTAAAGGCACCGCGCTGGGTATGTACAAGGCCGCCTGCTGTTCATAGTCAAAAGGGCTGGGGACTTTCAAAACTTGATGCGCAAGCAGCCCGCAACTGCGTACAAACCAACTTAATTTCTCGTCGGTCCCCATGGTCGCTGAGGTAAAAATCCATGACTTAGGGCTCATGCCAGGCGATGATTCGGCTGGCGCTAGTAGAAGCTGCATAAAAGGTGCAATAGTGAGGGGTGCCTCATGCAAGCTCAAGCCTGATTCAAACTCGATCCAACGCACGTG
>CAMDHL010000241.1 GCA_945898105.1 Comamonas sp. lk
ACAGCGCATAAAAACGTGCCGGCTTCGATACGGTCAGCCACTACCTGGTGGGTACAGCCATGCAAAGCCTCGACGCCCTGGATGCGGATGCGCCGGCTACCGTGGCCCTCGATGCGCGCGCCCATGGCGATCAGCATTTCGGCTAGATCTGGAATTTCGGGCTCTTGGGCGGCGTTTTCTAAAATGGTTTCGCCCTCAGCAAGAGCCGCAGCCATTAAAAAGTTTTCGGTGCCAGTAACGGTGACCATGTCGGTCGTGATGCGCGCACCTTTGAGGCGTTTCCGCCCTCCGGCTATGCGTGCCAGCATATACCCGTGCTCTACGGCAATCTCCGCGCCCATGGCGGTGAGCCCTTTGAGATGCTGGTCTACCGGGCGCGAACCAATCGCGCAGCCGCCGGGCAAAGAAACCTTGGCATGTCCGAAACGCGCCAGCAATGGTCCTAGAGCCAGGACCGATGCGCGCATTGTCTTGACAAGTTCGTACGGCGCTTCGGGCGTGTGCAAAGGTCCGGCGTTTACCAGTAGTTCGCCGCCTTCCTGTTCGCTCACTTGCACGCCCATATTGAGCAAGAGCTTGCGCATGGTGGAGACGTCTTGCAAGCGCGGAACATTGCGAAGGCGCACCGGCTCGTGGGTCAGCAGTGCGGCGCACAGTTCGGGCAGTGTGGCGTTTTTGGCGCCTGAAATCTGCACTTCGCCATGCAGGCTGCGACCGCCACGAATCAATAACTTGTCCATCGCCCAGCCCCTACGCGTTCTGCGCTGCCCACTCGGCAGGCGTGAAAGTTTTCATGGATAAGGCATGCACCTCGTCGGTCTGCATCCGCCCGCCCAGCGTGGCATACACCTGCTGGTGGCGCGCAATCAGGCGCTTGCCTTCAAACGCGGCCGACACAATAGTGGCATACCAATGGCGCCCATCGCCTTCTAACGCGATATGCGTGCAAGGCAGGCCGGCGGTAATCAAGTCTTGAAGTTGTTCTGCGGTCATGAAAAAATAAGGTTTTAGCTGCGTATTTTGTAACCGGTGCGCAGCAAATGAAGTGCGATAGCAAAGGCCAGCAACATAGAGCCTCCAACCACAGCCAAGCTGAGCCAGGGCGATACATCGCTGACGCCGAAAAAGCCGTAGCGCAGCCCGTCGATCATGTAAAAGAAAGGATTGCAATGGCTGACGAGTTGCCAGAACGGTGGCAGCGAATGAATGGAATAAAACACACCGCTTAAAAATGTCATGGGCATGATTACGAAGTTCTGAAACGCTGCGAGTTGGTCGAACTTTTCAGCCCACAAACCGGCAATCAACCCCAGCGTACCCATCATGGCGGCACCCATCACCGCAAACAGAAAAATAAACAGCGGTTGGACAAAGCTGACCTGCGTGAAAAATGCCGCAATCGCATAAACCCCAATACCCACGACCAGGCCGCGCACCACGGCAGCACCCACATAGGCTACAAACCAGTGCCAGTAGGACAGCGGCGTCAGCAGGATAAACACGAGATTACCCATGACCTTGCTCATGATGAGCGAAGACGAGCTGTTGGCAAACGCGTTTTGCAAAAGGCTCATCATGGCCAGGCCGGGCACCAGAAACGCGGTATAGCTGACTTGGTCATACACCTTCACATGGTCTTCCAGGGCGTGGCCAAAGATCAGCAAATACAACATGGCGGTGAGTACCGGACCAGCGATGGTTTGGAAGGCAACTTTCCAAAACCGCAAAATTTCTTTGTAGAGCAGGGTTTGCCAGCCGTTCATGCTGCTGCTCCTGAGGTGTCGGCCACCGGCTGGCCAGCTTTGCCAGAATTTTTTTGCATCACGTCCAAAAACACGTCTTCGAGATCGGCCTTGCGGATTTCTACATCTTCGGCGTGCAGACCGGCTTCGCGCACGGCTGCCAAATACCGTTCAATCTCCAGCGCGTCATGCGCCGGGAACTGCACGATGCGCCCGGTTACCCTCGCCTGCGCGCGCAAGGCCTCGGGCAATGTGCCCTCGACCTTAAAACGCAATACATTGCTAGAGGCGGCCTTGAGTAGTTCGCTGGTATGGTCCAACGCAACAATGCGCCCGGACTTGAGCATGGCGATACGACCGCACAGTGCCTCGGCCTCTTCCAGGTAATGGGTCGTGAGCAAAACGGTATGGCCTTGTTTATTGAGTTTGGCAATGAACTGCCACAAGGTTTGTCGCAACTCCACATCGACACCGGCGGTAGGCTCATCCAACACAATGACCGGCGGCTTGTGCACCAAAGCTTGCGCCACCAGAAAACGCCGCTTCATCCCGCCAGAGAGTTGGCGCATATTCGCATTGGCCTTGTCGGCCAGACCCAGGCTTTCCAACAGCTCGTCGATCCAAGCGTCGTTGTTGCGTACGCCGAAATAGCCAGACTGGATGCGCAAGGCTTCGCGGATATTGAAAAATGGGTCAAACACCAGCTCTTGCGGCACCACGCCGAGTTTGCGCCTAGCCTGTGCATAGTCGCGCTGAACATCGCTGCCAAGGACGCTGACGCTACCGGCGCTGGGGCGGGTTAGGCCAGCGAGCATGCTGATCATGGTGGTTTTACCAGCGCCATTGGGACCGAGCAAGCCGAAAAATTCGCCTTGCTCAATATCCAGACTCACCTGATCAACGGCTAAGAATTTGCTGCCCGACGGGCCTTTGGGCGAGGCATACGCCTTGGAAATCGACTGGAAAGAAATGGCAGGCATAAACGCGAGATTTTACGCCTGCAAGCCTGCCGGCGCACCGAGGGCTGGCTAAGGGCTTAAAGCGCCGTGGGCGCCAACAGGCCAGCACTATTCTGAGCGGTGTTTTCCAGTAGCGACTGCACGCCATAGAGGGATGCCAAATGCATCAGGCGCGCTGGTGCACCTTCAATCAGCAAGTGCTTGTCCTGGCGCAAGCAAACGCGGCGCAACTCCAGCAAAACGGCAAGCGCGGACGAGTCGAAATTCTGTAGGGCCTGAGCGTCCAGCACCACCCTCTGCGGACTGCTCGCAATACCGGCACACAATTGCTTCAGGCACGGGCCAGCCTGAGCGTGGGTAAGTACGGCGGGTAAACCTAACACTTTAGTTCTTTTTGGCGTTGGATTTATTGCGGGCTGCGAGTGAATCGATCAAACCATCTATTCCCTTGGCATTGATTTCCTGTGCAAACTGGCTTTTATAGGTCTCCACCAGCCAGACGCCCATCACGTTCAGGTTGTAAATGCGCCAGCCACTGCCCTGACCAGGCGTTTTTTCCAAGCGGTAATCGAGCTGAATCGGGTCACCGCCGCCGCGCACCTCGCTGCGCACCACTAACTCCTTGTCATCGGGAGACGCGCGCAAGGGCTTCATGACAATCGTCTGATCACTGATTTGCGCCAAGGCCCCGGAATATGTTCGTACCAACAGAATCTTAAATTCTTCCTGCAAGCGCTTTTGTTGCTCCGGCGTGGCCTGCCGCCAGCCCGGGCCGACCGCCGAGGCCGTCATGCGTTGAAAGTCCATGTGGGGCATGATGCGAGTGTCCACCAAGGCGACTACCTTGCCAATATCGCCTCCACGCATTGTCTTATCCGCTTTGATAAGGTCCAGCACTTCGGTCGAGATGCGCTTGACAAAGACATCGGCGGGCTCGTCCAACGCCAGCACAGGCCCAGCGATTAGTTGCCCGAGAACCAACAGCAGCACCGCGCCGATACGTTTTAAAAATCGAAAGTACACCAAAAAATCCCTTAGCGCATAACTTAGATTGGGCAGCGCCACGCCAGCGCGGACACCCCAACTGGCCTGTCCACTGCGCAGAAGCAGACATAGGGCGAGCTTAATTCTACGGC
>CAMDHL010000242.1 GCA_945898105.1 Comamonas sp. lk
CCCGATGAACCGCCAGGCACCTTTGATACATCCCAAGGATTATTGGTAGTGCCATAAACCGGATTGAAGGTCTGCCAATCCGCAAGCATGGTTGGCACATTAGTCTTGCCGAAGATGACGGCACCGGCGGCGCGGTAGCGTTTGACGGCGTCTGCGTCAGCGGCGGGCATGTACTGCTTCATATCCACCCTACCCCAGGTGCTGGGCAAGCCGCTCATGTCGAACGACTCTTTGATGGTCATGGGAATACCGTGCACGGGGCCGCTACTTTCGCCGCGCAGCGTCATACGATCGGCCGCACGCGCTTGTTTTTTAGCGCGCTCAATGTCGAGTACCACGATCGCATTGAGCGTTGGGTTGAAGCGCTCAATGCGTTTGAGGTAAGCGTTGAGCAATTCGAGACTGCCGATTTTTTGCTGACGTATGGCAGCGGCCAGTTTGTGCGCCGGTGCGAAAGGATTGAAGCTCATAGTATTTGCCTTTACTCAAACTGCTTGGACGATGATTAGGGTTTGGCGGGTGGCGGTGCTTCTAGACCACCGAGGTAGAAACGGTTATGCGTCGGCGAAATGACCAGTTCGTTGATACAGGCCCGCGCTGGCATCTGCGCCAAAAACAAAATAGCGCGGCCCATATCTTCGGGCTGTACCATCCGCGCGCGTGCTTCCTGGGAGGGCGGTACAGGGCGCTTATTCAAAATAGGCGTAGCTACCTCGCCAGGCAACAGAGAGGTGGCCCGAATTCCATGACCGCATTCCTCTATATTGATTGACTCGGTAAGAGCCAGGACCGCGCGTTTGGTGGTGTTGTAGGCCGCGCCCGTAAGTTTCGAGGGGTAAAGGCCGGCCCAAGAGGATACGTTCACGATCAGGCCATCCCCCTGCGCGCGCATGGTGGGCAACACGGCATGCAAACAATAAAACAAACCATTGAGATTGATGTTGACCACATCGTCCCAAGACTCAGTGCTCAGCACCTCCAGGTTGCGCTGGGTAGCGTTGATGCCAGCGCTGTTGACCAAGATGTCAATGCGGCCGTGCGTTGCCAGAATCTGCCGCGCTACGGCTTTAACCGCATGCTTGTCTGCCACGTCGAGCAACACCGCTTCGGCGCTGCCTAGCGCCTGCAACTGCGCCAATGCAGCAGCGTTCGTGGCAGCGTTGCGCCCGCTGATGACTACGTGCGCCCCAACTTTGACGAGCTCGATCGCACCGGCCAGGCCGATGCCACTGCCGCCCCCGGTGATCCAGGCCACTCGGCCTTTGAGTGAGTCTTGCATCTGTGTCTCCTACCTATTCTTGGCTACCCTGATTACCAAGGGCCGGTGAAATGAAGTCCATCTTACTAAGCAATGCCTCCCTCAAATTTCAAACTCGCCCTGAACGGGCGGATGAAAAAAGCAACACGTCACGTCCCAACACACGACAGGCGCTATCCAGCGGGTTTCAGAATATCATGCCTACGAAGCGGAATGCCCAATCGCTGGAGGCCTTCCGCTTGAACACAACCGTTGCGGAGGGACTCGGAATGATCGAAGAACATATTGATATTCAAACTGAAGACGGATTGATGAATAGTTTCATCGTCTTTCCAGCCGAGGACGGGCCTCACCCGGTGATTTTTTTCTACATGGACGCGCCAGGTAAGCGGGAAGAATTACATGACATGGCCAGACGGCTGGCAAGTGCCGGCTATTTTGTAGTGCTACCCAATCTGTTTTACCGCAGCAGCCGGGACTTTTATCTCCAGTCGCGAACCCCAGAGGCTTTGGAATTGATGTACGCCTACATGAATACGCTGAACGCAAAAACCAGCTACACAGATACTCAGGCTATGCTGCAATTTGCAGACCAACATGCCATGGCGGATCAGGCGCGGATAGGCGCGGTCGGGTATTGCATGAGCGGGCCTATAGTGGTGTGGGCGGCTGCTCAATTTCAAGATCGATTTGCCAGTATTGCATCTGTTCATGGCGCCAACATGGCCACCTCTGCGCCTGACTCGCCGCACCATATGGCAGCGAAACTAAAGTGCGAATGCTATTTTGCTTGTGCACAGATTGACAGATGGGCATCCGCTGCGGACATTGAAAAGCTGGAGGCCTCACTTGTGGCGGCAAAAGTTAACTACACACTAGAGTGGTTTGCGCAGGTGGAACATGGTTTTGTTTTTCCCAAAAGAGAGGGGATTTACAACGCTGCTGCCGCAGAACGTCACTGGGAAAAGTTGTTTCAGCTTTTCGAGCGAACCATCAAAAGTCGATAACCGCTCTACCTCGAATTGGAAATACTGCTTGGGTTAACCAGGGGTTGCGATGGTCTGTTACCTTCGGATGGTCCTGTCCCAATGACCCAGATCATGGATGAGCCGGCGTTTCGCACCATAGACCAGCGCGAAAAAGAAAAACCGCCGAAATTCATTCGGCGGTTTTTCAGTTAAGTACTAGTGAATTGCTTAAGGTAAGCTTATTTGGGTCCGAAAATTTCACCAAACAGTTCCCATGACTTGCCATTCCATTTCATCAGCTGTTTGTTCTCAATAGGATAAAAGTCTGTCGGCGATGTATTGAACTTAACACCCGGTAAGAGCATGTCGTTTTCCATGTTTTTCAGGTTAGCGGCTTGCTTCATAATATTCGCCCGGGTCAATTCGTTCCCGGCTTGCCGTATCACCTGCGCTGTAGCTGCGGCATGAATATAGCCGGACGTATAAAAGCCTTCCTTGATATCGGCGCCAGGCATGTTTTTCTCAAACCATGCCTTGTAGGCTAGGTAGCCCTTGTCGTTTGCCCACATGGGATCAGCCGGGTCTTTGAAGTAGTTGGACGAAATCACACCAACCCCATTCTCCGCACCCGCAGGAATCATCACAGAGGTCACCGACGCAGAAACTGAGTTCAGATAATGCACTGGCTTCCAGCCCAGCTCTGCTGCCTTTTTAATCGCCTGAGCGGCAAACTTGGGCGTGGTGACGTTAAAGAAAATATTGGCACCGGAAGACTTGAGACTTACCATCTGGTTGTCCATCGTCGGATCGCTAGTCTCATAACTAGCGCGGGCAATAATCATGCCTTTTTTATCACCCAGTCCGTCTTCCATACCCTTGACATAGTCTTTTCCATAGTCATCATTTTGGAAGAGGATCGCAATTTTTCCGTTTGGATAATTTTTAAGAATATGCGCTGCATAAATTTTCCCCTCCGATTGGTAGTTGGGCTGCAGTCCCATAGTCCAGGGGTAATTGGCAGGATCACCCCATTTGGTTGCCCCCGTATTCACAAATAGTTGAGGAACCTTTTTCTTATTCATGTACTCATGGATTGCGCTATTCGGAGGCGTGCCCAAAGTCGCCATAAGGAACAAGACCTCTTCCTGCTCCACCAGTTTGCGGGCCTGCTCTACCGTTTTGGGTGGTGAGTAGTTGTCATCCAAGGAAATGAAATTGATTTTCCGACCGTTGATTCCACCTTGATCATTAATGGATTTGAAATACGCGCTAATGGCCGTTCCGATCAGGCCGTAAGCGGAAGCCGGACCCGAATAGGGCACCATGTTTCCCACCTTAACCTCTTTGTCGCTAGCACCGGAATCATAGGTACCAGCGGCCCATGATGAGGCACCTGCGATAAGTGATAAGCCTATCGCAATACTTAATTTCTTGAAACTTTGCTTCATTTTGCGTCTCCTGGGTTGAGTTTTTTTAGAGCACCCATTACGCCGCCGGGAGCGACATAGATCAGTGCAATCAGAATTGCACCATAGACTGCCCATGGTGCAGATTTCGAAATTTCATCGGCGATATTTGGGACAAATTGGAT
>CAMDHL010000243.1 GCA_945898105.1 Comamonas sp. lk
GCACGGTGTTGAATACGCCAAACACATTCACTTCCACACAGCGCTTCCAGGCCTGCGGGTCCACCAGCGCCAACGGCCCAAAAGCGGCCACGCCGGCATTGGCAAACACCACATCAATCCGCCCATGACGCGCAATGGTTTGTTCCACCGCATGCTCCATGGCAGGCAAGTCAGTCACATCCGCCACCAAGTGCAGTACCGCGCCGCCGCAGCGCGCCGCCATGGCGGCCAGCGGTTCGGCATCGCAGTCCACCAACACCGGCACGCCGCCTTGGGCCAACACTTCTAAAGCCGTGGCCGCGCCGATACCCGAGGCCGCGCCGGTGATCAGAACGACTTGGCCGTTCAATGAAGATGTGGAAGTTGGCATAGAAAAAATAGGTGAAGTGGACAAGAGGCCGCTAGCAAGAAAAGCAGCCCAACCAAGCAGGCCATGCGATACACCGCGTGGCGAAAATTTGCAGCGCTCTTTAAGAGCCCGCAGCTTAAACCGATTTATTCACCATGAAATACACAATCGGCAGCGGCAGCACGGTAGCGATAGCGCCTGCGATTTGCCAGATGCGCGAGAGGCGCCAATATTCTTCGCCGACGGTGTCGCTGGCGCGCAACAAGGCGCGCTGTTTGAACTGGATAGGCACTAGCACCAGCAACCATATCAGTCCAGAAAAACTCAGCAAGCCGTACGACCACTGAATCCAAGGGTGGCCGGCGCCGCCATCAAAATGCACTGCCATGCCGTGCCCGGTCCAGACCACACCGACAGCGCCGGTCAGGGTGAACATGGCGTCGGTAATCAGCACCATGGTGTTGCTGAACTGGATGATGGCGTGGTTGCGTGTGCGCTCGGCCAACAGCGCCCATACGCCGCTGACAATGACATTGCCCAAAAAAAGCGCGGCGCATACCAAATGGATGATTTTGAGCTCAGGGTGCATGCGGCGCTCCGTCCTGTGCGCTTGCGCTTTGTTTGCTCACTGAAGTATCGGATGCGGCTTTCGCGGCCTGCTCGGCTTGGCGTTGCTGACGCGTTTGTTCGCGGGCGATACGCAGATCACGCATTTGCCACCATACGAACAAGGCCCCTGCGCATACCAGTACCAGCACCTCGACGAGTTTGAGCGACACCGTGTATCAGCGATTGGCCCGCTCGCGTTGCTCCAGACGCCCGTACAAGTCCACCATCCACTCAACACGCTGGTCAAAGCTGCGTTTGGGCAGAGTCCAGGGTTTGTTGTCGTGGCTGGGGCGGCGGTCGCGGCTGACCACATCGACCAAAAACGCTATCGCGGGCACCGGGCTAATGGCCACCGCCGGCATGGCCGGGGCCTTGACGGCCACCGAGGCAGCGCGCGCTATCAGCACCAACTTGCGGCTGGTGGAGACCACGGTGCGCCGGTCTATGGAGTTAAGGCCTTCGCGCTCTAACTGTTTACCGATTTCGGCATACACCAAGCGCGCGGCCTGGATGGCGGGACGACAGTCCCAAGGCAGTTCAGCCAAGCCAAATTCACCACGACGGTACAGCACATCGGCGCGCAGCAGCAGGCGCTGGGTAAAGCCGGCGATGCGTGCGTCAAACACTGGGTTGGCCAGCCAGGCATCCGCATCCATACCAATTTCGCGGAACCACGCGCGCGGCAGGTACAGGCGGCCATTGCGCGCGTCCTCGCCCACGTCACGCGCAATATTGGTTAGCTGCATGGCCACGCCCATTTCGCAAGCACGGGCAATAGCGGTGTCGGTGGATGCACCCATGATGATGGACATCATGGCGCCTACTGTGCCGGCCACACGGGCGCCATAGGCCTCTACATCGGCCAGGGTCTCGTAAAGGCGCTCCTGTGTGTCCCACAAAAAGCCATCGAGTAGTGCGTCAAGCAAACCACGCGGTATGCCGTAGCGGTGCACCACATGGGCCAGTGCGCGGTCGGCGTCCATGGTGCCGGGGCGGCCTTCGTAAATTTCGTCCAGCCGCTGTTGCAAGTCTTGCATGGCCAGCTTAGGGTCCTGGCCTAAGTCGATAGCGTCGTCGGCCAAACGGCAATACGCATACAGCGCGGTGGCCGGTGGGCGCAATCGCGTGGGCAGCAGTTTGGAGGCCGCAAAGAAGGACTTTGAGCCGCCGCGCATCAGCTCGCGGCAAGCCTCCAGGTCGTAGGCCTTGGGAATCGCGGCGCTCTTGTTTTCAGGCAAAGCTTGTGACATCAGGCACCACCTCTTGAAGCATTTTTGCGGACATCAACACACTAGGGACACCAGCACCTGGTTGGCTGCTGGCACCCACCATGAACAAACCTTGTACGTCTTCGGACCGGTTGTGCGGCCTAAACCAGGCGCTTTGTGTCAGGATGGGCTCTAGCCCAAAGCCCGCACCTTTGTAAGACCACAAACGGTCCTGAAAATCTTGCGGCGTAGTGACTTTAGACGACACCACATGTTGTTTTAGATTGGGCAACACGCTCTCTTGCAAAGCAGTGGCTATCGCATCGCGGTATTGCTCGGTAACAGCGGCCCAGTCGGTACCGCTGCTGAGGTTGGGCACCACGGATAGCGCATAAAAACTATCGCATCCGGGCGGGGCCAACGAGGGGTCGGTAGCAGTGGGCCGGTAAAGATACAGGCTGAAGTCTTTGGACAGCGTGTGGTTCTTAAAAATGTCTTGCAGTAGGCCTTTGTATCGAGGGCCTAGCACCATCATGTGGTGCGGTACATCGTGGTACTGGCGGTCGGTACCGAAGTACCAGACAAACAGGCCGGACGAATAATTGCCCTTGGCAATGCGCTTATCGGTCCAGTGCTTACGGTGCTGCGGCTCCACGAGGTGACGATACGTCCAAGCCGCGTCGCCATTGCTGACCACGATGTCGGCGGGAATAAATTCACCGTTCGCCAGTTCTACACCACGGGCGCGGCCCGCCTCTACGCGGATGCGCGTGACCGGCGTGTTGTAGCGGATGGGCACATTGCGCGCCTCCAGCAAATTGACGAGTTCCCGAACGATGGCACCGGTGCCGCCCATGGCCGAATGCACGCCCCAGCGGCGCTCCAGCGCATGGATGAGCGCATACACGCAAGTTACCGAATACGGATTGCCACCGATGAGCAGTGGATGAAAGCTCATAACGATGCGTAGCTTGGGGTGCTTGATGTGTTGGGCCACCAAGCTATAAATAGAGCGCCACGCCTGCATGCGCGCCAGGTTGGGCATGGCTTTGACCACATCGCCCAGCGTTTCAAAAGGAATCATTCCCAGCTCTTGAAAACCCAGCTGAAAGCATCGCTCGGAGGCCTGCATTAAGTTTTTGAAGCCTTGCACGTCTTCGGGGCTCATACGACCGATCTGCTCCAGCATGGAATCATCGTCGTTGCTGTAGTCAAAGTGCGTGCCGTCGTCAAATCGGATGCGGTAGAAAGGCGCCATCAATCGCAAATCCACATGGTCTTGCATGCGCTTGCCGCACAGGGTGAACAACTCTTCGATCAAGTGCGGCAAGGTGATGATGGTGGGGCCGGCATCAAAGGTAAATCCGTCTTGCTTGTGGACGTATGCGCGGCCACCGGGGGCATCGAGCTTTTCCAGCATCTGCACGCGATAGCCTTTGACCGACAAACGTATGGCCGCAGCCAAACCGCCAAAGCCGGTACCTATGACGATGGCGGTGGGGGCTTTGCCCCCGGTGACTAAAGCGGGGCCGTGCGTGCCGCCACCGGCATCGCCACCACCGTCGCCAATACCGTCAATGGATTTGAAATAGTTTGTCATGCTTGTCCAAAGTGGGCGCCAGCACGGGTGCAGCGTGGGCGTCAAAGGCG
>CAMDHL010000244.1 GCA_945898105.1 Comamonas sp. lk
GTAAATTGGGTCGATTGATTACCCATCCAGGCTTCGTAGCTTTGGAGGCCGGGAATGCCACTGTCGGCTGGCAGGCTTGCTGCGTCGCACAAGGCAATGAAATGCCGGATGGTGGTGCAACGCGCATGCACCGCTTTGACGATGGGCAAAAACGTCATGTCAAAGCACAAAACCTGGTCTTCCGAATGGTTGGCAATCCACACAATCTGGTCCGGATGCAGTCGCGGGTTGAGGGTATGCAACACGCGACCTGAACCGCTAACGCCGAAATACAGCTCTAAATGGCGGTATCCATTCCAAGCCAGGGTCGCGACACGGTCGCCAAATTCCAGGTTCATGCCAGCCAGCGCGTTGGCGACCTGACGGGAACGCCGGGCGATGTCTTTGTAGGTGCAGCGGTGAATGTCGCCCTCCACTCGCCGGGAGACGATCTCACCCTCCCCGTGGTGCCGCTCGGCAAAATCAATCATGGAAGAAATCAGCAATTGCTGACTTTGCATCAATCCAAGCATCAACATATCTCCAAAAAAATGCGCCTCAACCGGGCGAAGCCGCATATTAACTGCCCCGGCCAAGGGGCGGAAATGGACGATTTGCATGCGGACTAACAGTTTCGCGGAAAATACGCGCATGAGCGACTCAACCACACACCCTGCAGCACCCCAGGCACCAGGTGCCGAAACCGCGCACACACAACTGCAATGGCAGCAGCGCTATGCCACGATGGGGCCGGAATTTGTCGCCGCCATACAGCCTTCCCCCCTGCCTGAGCCCTACTGGGTAGCGCACAACACGAAATTAGGTCAATCGCTGGGGCTGCCCGAGGGTTGGCAGCAGTCAGAGCCCTTTTTGGCCGCGCTGACTGGTAACGGGTTACTCCCGGGCAGCGCCATGCATGCCGGCGTCTATAGCGGCCACCAGTTTGGCGCTTGGGCTGGTCAATTGGGCGACGGACGCGCCTGTTTGCTGGGTGATTTGGCAGAGCAGGAGATCCAGCTCAAAGGCGCTGGCCCTACCCCGTTTTCCCGGCGGGGCGATGGCAGGGCCGTGCTGCGTAGCGCGATTCGCGAATTCTTATGCAGCGAAGCCATGCATGGGCTCGGCATTCCCACCACACGCGCTTTGTGCGTTACCGGTTCGGACGCCACCATCTGGCGCGAAACTGCGGAGACAGCGGCGGTGGTCACACGCGTGGCGCCCAGCTTTATCCGCTTCGGGCATTTCGAACATTTCAGCAAGCGCGAACAAATTCCCCAATTGCAAGCTTTGGCCGACTTTGTTATCGACCACTATTACCCGCAATGCCGCGACGATAGCGGTGGCAACCCGTATCTGGCTTTGCTAGGTGAAGTCAGTCGCAAGACCGCCGAAATGCTGGCGCATTGGCAAGCCGTGGGCTTTTGCCATGGTGTTATGAACAGTGACAACATGAGCATCTTGGGCCTGACCCTGGACTACGGCCCTTTCCAGTTCTTAGATGCATTTGCGCCCGGCCATATTTGTAACCATTCGGACACCGAAGGGCGCTACGCCTTTTCCGAGCAGCCCAATATGGCTTACTGGAATTTGTATTGCCTGACCGACGCCCTAATGCCGCTAATAGGCGACGAGGACGCAGCTACCGAAGCAGTGGACACCTATCGCGCCCACTTCCAGGCGGCCAGCCAACTGTGCCTGGCGCAAAAAATGGGCCTCTACGCAGCAGACCCCAGGCAAAAAGCATTGACAGACATGCTGCTGCCCATGCTGGCTGCGGACCAAGTGGACCACACCATCTTTTGGCGCCGCCTGAGCCACTGGGCTGCACGCATGGACGACGAAGACTTCGCGGTCATGGATTTATTTGTCAACCGTCAGCAAATGCAAACCTGGCAATACGCTTTCGAGTCCATGCACAAAGGCATGGGTACCATCGATGTGTCGGCCCGTATGCTGCGTGCCAACCCCAAATTTGTGTTGCGCAACTACATGGCACAAGAGGCAATTCAAGCAGCCCAAGCCAAAGACTTTTCGGTCCTAGCGCAATTGCAAACCGTGCTGGAAAACCCGTTTATCGAACACCCCGCGCACGAACGCTGGGCCGGCTTTGCTCCCGACTGGGCCGCCTCGATTGCCGTTAGCTGCAGCTCCTGATCTAGCCGCAATTCACAAGCATTACCAAGGTAATTTCATGATTCATAAGACTGACGAAGAGTGGCGCACACTGCTGGCGGCCAAAGGCGCTGAGCCCATGGCTTTTGCGGTAACCCGCCAAGAAGCCACCGAACGCGCATTTACCGGTCGCTGGGCCGACAACCACCAAAAGGGCGTTTACAGCTGCATTTGCTGCGGAAAAGCGCTTTTTTCCTCCGAAACCAAATACGAATCGGGCAGCGGCTGGCCCAGCTATTTCCAGCCCTTGGCCCCTGAGGCCGTGGGCACCAAAGAAGACGGCATGTTGTGGATGAAACGCACCGAAGTGCATTGCGCCGATTGCCACGCCCATTTGGGTCATGTGTTTAACGATGGCCCGCAGCCTACCGGGCTGCGTTACTGCATGAATTCAGCGTCGCTGGACTTCACACCCGAATGAAAACACTCTTTGACCTCTTTCCGGTGCTGCTGTTTTTCGGCGCTTACAAGCTTTTTGATATTTACGTTGCGACCGGCGTGATGATGGCTGCTACCGTAGTGCAATCGGCTTACACCTATTTGCGCGAGCGCAGCCTGCCTTTGATGCAAAAGGTCACCCTCATCATGGTGCTGGCCTTTGGTGCAGTCACCCTGGGCTTGCACGACGAGCGCTTTATTAAATGGAAGCCTACGGTTTTTTATACCTGCCTAGCGGTAGGCCTAGCGATTGCAGTTTGGGCATTGCGTAAGAATTTTTTGCGCGCATTGCTCGGAGGCCAGTTGGAACTCCCCGATGCACTCTGGCAACGGCTCAACGTGGCCTGGATTGTGTATTGCGCTTTTATGGCGGCCATCAACGCCTATGTGGTGTTGAACTACAGCACCGAAGAATGGGTTAACTTCAAACTGTGGGGCTATGTCTTCCCGCTGGTTTTCATCATCGGACAGGGCTTGTACATCGCGCCACACATGAAGTTGGTTGAAGAGCCTGAGCAAGCGCCAATATCACCGGATGATGCGGGGAGAAACCCATGACGCAAGCCTTTCAAATAAATGCACACAACCTGGAGGTCCGCTTACGCGAGCGTTTGCAGCCTCTACGATTGACCGTGATTGACGAAAGTCACCAGCATGCGGGCCACGTCGGGGCCAATGACAGCGGCTTTGGTACGCACTTTAGGGTGCGCGTTGCCTCACCTTTGTTTACTGGCAAAACACGGGTCGCCTGCCACCGCCTTGTATATGCTGCCGCGCAGGATTTCATAGATCAGGGCTTGCACGCCTTGGCAATCGAAATCGATACCGTAAGCTAAGCCCAACTTTGCTTCGCCAGCCCTTGTACCCTGCCTACCCCGAACCAGCGACAATACGCACTTATTTTTCCCCCAGCCCTCAAGGATCTCGAATGAAATTTCATGTTTGGACCGCTACTGCGGCAACCCTCCTGGCTCTGTATGCCGCCCCCACCCTGGCGCAAAACATTGCCATTGTTAACGGTAAACCGGTTCCTTCCGCACGGGTGGAAGCGCTGGCGCAGCAGGTGGCCCGCTCTGGCCGTCCGGTCACGCCGGATATGCAAGGCCAGTTGAAAGAAGAAGTAATCGCCCGTGAAGTCTTTAGCCAAGCCGCCCAGGCTATGGGCTTGGACGCCACCGACGACTTCAAAGCGCAGATGGAACAAGTGAAGCAATCTATCCTGATCCG
>CAMDHL010000245.1 GCA_945898105.1 Comamonas sp. lk
GCGGCAATCAGGTGGATGAAAGCCAGCATATTGGTGACGACTTTGACGACGGACGCATTGCCCATCTTGCCCATGTAAATGATCTCGCCACCCATGGTGGACAAGATGTCTTGCACACGGTCAAAGGTAGATTGCTCTCCACCCACCAGCACGGTGATCTCACCCGAGTTGGCCAAATGCACGCCGCCGGTCACCGGGCATTCCAGCACGGTGATGCCCTTGGTCTTGGCCACTTCCGAGAGGCGCAGCAAGTCTTCCATGTCGGTGGTGCTCATCTCGATCCAGGTGCCGCCGGACTTAAGGTTCTCAAACACACCGCCTGCGCCTTCGACCACTGTGCGCGATACGGCGGGCGATGGCAATACCGTGATCACCACATCTGCATCGCGGCAAGTGCCCGCCACATCGTCGGACCAGGTCGCACCACCGGCCAGCAGGCCTTTGGCCAGGTCTTTGTTGAGATCATTGACGATCACGGGGTAGCCCGCTTTGACCAAGTTGTTGCATAGGCCTTCGCCTAAAGCGCCCAGGCCGATGAAACCGATACGGAGTTTGTTGGCACTCATGTAGATATCCTTCTGTGTGAGAGTGGGTTTTTAAAAAGGGTTTAACGGTTGACGTCCACCACTACGCGCCCGCGTGAGGTGCCGGCCATGAAGGCAGCCGCGTGTGCCACGACTTCGCTTAAGCCCACGGTGCGCTGCATATGCGCTTGCGCCTCCAAGGGCAATTCAGCAGCCAGGCGTTCCCAGGCGGTATTGCGTTTGTCCAAGGGGCACATCACCGAGTCCACACCCCACAGGCGCACGCCGCGCAAGATAAATGGCATCACCGTGGTGTCCAGCCCAAAGCCACCCGCCAGGCCGCAAGCGGCGACTGCGCCGCCGTAGTCGATTTCGCTGAGCATGCGCGCCAGTACGGTGCCGCCCACCACATCCACCGCGCCCTGCCAGCGCTGGGTGCCCAGGGGGGCGGGTTTTTCTTTCCATTCGGGGCCACCAATGACATCGACAGCGCCCAGGCCTTTGAGGTAGTCGCGGTTTTCTTCGGGTCGCTGCGTCAGTGCGGTCACCTCGTAGCCCCGGCGGGCCAGTAGGCTGATGGCTACGCTGCCCACGCCGCCATTGGCGCCGGACACCAAAATCTTGCCGCTCTTGATACCCGCGTCTTCCAACGCCATCACGCAGAGCATGGCAGTAAGGCCTGCGGTGCCGATGGCCATGGCGCTCTCGCTGCTCATCGAGGGCGGTAGGTGCACCAACCAATCGGCTTTGACGCGTGCCATCTGGCTGTAGCCGCCCCAGTAGCGCTCGCCCACGCTCCAGCCGGTTAGCGCCACATGGTCGCCAGTGCGGTAGGCTGAGCTAGCGGATTCCACCACTTTGCCAGCAAAGTCGATACCCGGGACCATCGGAAAGCTGCGGATGATTTTGCCCAGGCCCGACAAGGCCATAGCATCTTTGTAGTTCATGCTGGAGTAGTCGATAGCGACCAGCACGTCGCCTTCGGGCAGGTCCGACACATGCAGCTCTTTGAGCGAGGGGACCGATTTACCCTCCACCTGGTCTACCACTAGCGCTTTGAATGTTGTGTCCATGACATTGCCTTTTTGTAAAAGTGGATGGGATCGCAGCAGCGTGCTTAAGGCCCGGTCAGCGATTGTCCTGCAAGACCATGTCCGCAGCTTTTTCGGCGACCATGATCGTGGGCGCGTTGGTATTGCCCGAAGTCACCGCCGGGAACACCGAGGCATCGATCACTCGCAGGCCGGCGATGCCGTGTACGCGCAATCTGGCATCGACCACACCGCGTGAGGCATCCGGCCCCATAGCGCAGGTGCAGGAGGCGTGGTAGACCGAGCCGGCGCGCTGACCGAAGTCGGCAAAGACTTGTTCTTCGCTTTGCACCTGCGCGCCGGGCAGGTGCTCGGTGCTGATGATCTCGGCCAGCGGTGTAGCGGCGGCAATGCGGCGCAGCAGGCGCGAGCCGTCCATGATGTCTTGGCGGTCGTGCTCGGTAGTCAGGAAGTTGGTTTCGATGCGCGGCTTGGCCAGCGGATCGGGCGAGTTGATGAGCACGCTGCCCCGACTGGTAGGGCGGCAGGTGTTAAACGAAATCAGAAAGGCGGCGAAGGGGTCCGGGTTTTGCAATTGGAAGCGTTTGCCAACCGGCGCGCTGCTCGCGGTGTAGCTGATGGGGTTGAAGTACAGGTGTAAATTGGGCCGTGCCAACTCCGGGCGGCTACGCACAAAAGCACCGGCCTGGTTGACGCTCATACCCAGTGGGCCTTTGCGGTCCCACAGGTAACGCATGCCCGCCCACAGCTTGCCGTACCAGGGTCCCAGGCTGTTGTTCAGCGTAGGCACTTTAGACTTGTAAAAATACGAAACTGCCAAGTGGTCTTGTAAGCCCTGGCCAACACGCGGCAGGTGGTGCAAGACCGGTACGCCCTTGCTTTGCAAATGTGCCGCATCGCCCACGCCCGAGACTTGTAATAGCTGCGGTGAATTGACCGCGCCGGCGGACAGAATGACTTCTTTGTCAGCGCTGAACATCTGCAGTACGCCATCGATGGTGCATTCAATGCCCGTGGCGCGGTGATTTTCGATGACCACCCGGCGCACCATGGCGTGGGTGATGACCGTCAAGTTGGGCCGACGCATGGCTT
The DNA here is from genome assembly GCA_945898105.1 of Comamonas sp. lk. Classification (GTDB taxonomy): domain Bacteria; phylum Pseudomonadota; class Gammaproteobacteria; order Burkholderiales; family Burkholderiaceae_C; genus Allorhodoferax. The sequence goes on from CAMDHL010000245.1 coordinate 2,669, forward strand.
TGCGCAAAAAAGTTTTGGCGGTGGACTCACGCAGCCCTTTGCGTATCGTCATTTGCCACAGACCAAAGCCTTCTTTGGTCGGGCCGTTGAAGTCCGCAGTGCGGTTAAAGCCAAGTGCGTCTCCGGCCTTTAAAAAGCGCTCGCACAAGGGGTGTACCTGGTCGGCAAAGTCGCTGACATGCAATTCGCCGCCTGCGCCGTGGTGATCGGAAGCGCCCCAGCAATGGTCTTCGGATTTTTTGAAATAGGGCAGCACATCGGTCCAGCCCCAGCCGGGGTTGCCGGCATCGCGCCAGTCGTCAAAGTCGCCTTCCTGGCCGCGCATATAGACCATGGCGTTGATCGAGCTGCTGCCCCCCAACACTTTGCCGCGTGGCCAGTACAGCGCGCGGTGGTTCATGGCCGGGTCCGGCTCGGCCATGTACATCCAGTTGTATTTGGGGTCGGCGTAGGTAATGCCGTAGCCCAGTGGGACCTGAATCAGCGGGCTGCGGTCAGAGCCTCCGGCTTCCAGCAGCAATACCCGGTGTTGGCCGCTCTCCGTTAGGCGCTTAGCCAGCACACAACCAGCAGAGCCCGCGCCCACAATGATGAAGTCAAAACGGTTCATAAAAGGCAATATGACGGGGCAGCAAACAGGGTTATGGACGGTGCGATGGGCAGGGCGAGGGTGTCAAAGGTCATACTATGCATAAGATTGCATGCCAACAATGCGGTCAAAAAAAGTAATTGAACAAGGTTTTTACCCTCTGGCGGGATGCTTTGAGAGGGCCCATGTCCCAACCCCGCCGGGCTTTACGCCGCAGCATGCACATGTTTTATGTCCTTTGAACAACTGATTTCTTCCGCCAGCCTGGGCGATGGTAGCAAGCCCAAATACCAGTCTATTGCCGAGGACTTGGCTCAGGCCATTTTGAACGGGCAAGTGCCCATGGGTGAGAAGCTGCCGCCCCAGCGCAACTTAGCACGCCGCCTGGGCGTGACCACCGGCACCATCAGTCGCGCGTATGCGATCTTGGAGCGCCAGGGGCTGGCTACGGCGCGTGTGGGCGACGGCACCTACGTTCGTTCGGCCGAGCATGTGGCGCAGGGCACGGATGCGGACAACTACCCCCCGCCGATCGACCTGGCGCACAACGTCGCTAT
>CAMDHL010000246.1 GCA_945898105.1 Comamonas sp. lk
CGACATCAATGCCGTGGCCCGCACCGTGGAGCATTGCAACCAATTGCCCATCCACCCGCGCCACCCCTATGTGGGCGATTTGGTGTTCACCGCCTTTAGTGGCTCGCACCAGGACGCGATTAAAAAAGGCTTTTCCGCGCTGGACAAAAGCGGTCTGTGGAGCGTTCCTTATTTGCCCATAGACCCGGCCGATGTGGGCCGCACTTATGACTCCATCATCCGCGTCAATAGCCAGTCCGGTAAGGGCGGCGTTGCCTATTTGATGGAGGCCGAATACGGCATCGTCATGCCGCGCCGCTTGCAGGTGGAGTTCTCGGGCGAAGTGCAGGCTTACACCGACACCCATGGTGGTGAGATGAGCGCGCAAGACATTTGGAACCTCTTTGCGAGCACCTATGTCGCACCTACCGTCCCCGTGGGCTATGTGGGCTACCAACTGACCGATCACCCGCGTGACCCCAGCGGCCAGGGCATACGCCTCACCGTGGAAGTGGCAGGCGCTCGCCATACGCTGCAAGGCTATGGGAACGGCCCCATCGACGCGGCCGTACAAGCCTTGTTGAGCATTGGCGTGGATGTGCAGGTACGCAGCTTTGAAGAGCGCTCTACCAAAAGCAGCGCCCAAGGCGGCGACGCCCAGGCCTGCGCTTTCATGGAGCTGAGCTCCGATTCAACCGATGCGCCGGACCGATTTGGTGTCGGGCTGGACAACAACATCCTTACCGCCTCCATCAAGGCCTTGGTCAGCGGCGTCAACCGTTTGGGGCTGGTACCCAAGGTGCCCGCAAAAGCTGCAATGGATACGGCTTTGGTTTAAGCGACTTTCAGATTGCGGCTTATCGGGGGCCGCCGTACGTGGGCTAGCTTTTTTAAGGACTTGCGTGCTGTACTCGCGGGCCTAGGTTTTCGAAACAGCCCAACGCCCGCCGCTGCAACGCTCAATGCCGGCCAAATCCTGGCGCGACTGCACATCGATAAAACCGTTTGCCTGCAATAACTGGCGCACTGCCGCAGCCTGGTCGTAGCCATGTTCTAGCAGCAGCCAGCCGCCGTGCTTCAGGCAGGCCGGCGCTTGCGCAACGATGGCGCGCAAGTCGTTCAGGCCGTCGGTGCCGCTGGTCAGGGCATTCAGGGGTTCGTGGCGCAATGCTGCAAGGTGCGGATCGGCGTCGGCGATATAGGGCGGGTTGGAGACGATGGCATCGAATGGTTCGCTCAAGCCCTCCAGCCAGGTACCTTCAGAAAACTCAATTTCCAAGCCCAAGCGCCGTGCATTTGCGCGTGCCACCGCCAAAGCTTCCGCGCTGATATCTCGCGCATGCATGTGTACATCCAGGCGCTGATGTTTCAGGGCCAGAGCAATGGCGCCGCTGCCCGAGCCAAGGTCTATCACGTGGGCTGCGAGCGGCAGCAGCGCCAGAGCCCAGTCCACCAGGGTTTCGGTATCAGTGCGCGGACACAGTACACGCGCATCGACTTGCAACTCCAAGCCGTAAAACGCGGCCCAGCCAGTGATGTAAGCCACGGGCTCACCCGCACGGCGACGCGCAAGTGCGTTCTGCCAACCTTGTTGCGCGGTTATGGAAAGTGTCTCGTCGTCGTGCGCCAAAAGCCAAGCGCGTTCCTGTGATGTGCGCCCCAGCGCATGCAGCAATAAAAGTTGCGCCTCCAAGCGCGTGACACCGTGCGCTATCGCGCCATGCAAAGCTTGACCGATGGTGTGCGCAAAATCCATGTGTTGCGCCTCAAACCTTGCCCAGCTCCAAGTCCGCCATTTGCTGCGCAGCCTCATAGGCTTGCAGGGCTTCGACCACATCGCCCAAGTCGCCTTCCATGATGGAAAGCAATTTGTAGAGCGTTAGGTTGATGCGGTGATCGGTCAGGCGGCCTTGTGGAAAGTTGTAGGTGCGGATGCGATCGCTACGGTCCCCAGTGCCGACCAGGCTCTTGCGTTCTGCAGCGTCTTTGGCGGCGCGCTCGGAGCGGTCTTTTTCTTGAATGCGCGCTGTCAATACGCGCAGCGCTTGCGCTTTGTTGCTGTGTTGACTGCGCCCGTCCTGGCATTCGGCCACGATACCGGTGGGCAGGTGGGTAATGCGCACCGCCGAGTCGGTTTTGTTGATGTGCTGACCACCCGCGCCGCTGGCGCGGAAGGTGTCAATGCGTAGGTCGGCGGGGTTGATCTTGATGGCCTCGGCCTCGTCGGGCTCGGCCAGTACCGCGACCGTACAGGCGCTGGTGTGGATACGACCCTGGGTTTCCGTGACCGGCACGCGCTGCACGCGGTGGCCGCCGGATTCAAACTTTAGCGCACCGTAAACGTTATGGCCTTCCACGCGCAGCACTACTTCTTTGTAGCCACCGAGCTCGCTGGGCGACTCGCTCATGATCTCGGTTTTCCAGCCCAGACTGTCGCAGTAGCGGGTGTACATCCGCGCCAAGTCGCCGGCAAATAGCGTGGACTCGTCGCCGCCGGTGCCGGCGCGGATTTCCACAAACGCATTGCGCGCGTCGTCCGGATCTTTGGGCAGCAGCATACGCGTCAATTCGGCTTCGAGCTGCGTCAGTTCAGCACTGGCGCCGTCGATCTCCTCCTGTGCCATGGCCGTCATGTCGGCATCGCTGCCTGCGCTTTCAAGCATCTCGGTGGCGGTTGACAAATCGGCCTCGCGCTCCTGGTAACGCGCCCAGCGGCTGGCGACTGCGCCCACCTCCGTGTGCTCGCGCGAGAGGGCCAAAAACTGCGTCATGTCTTTCATGATGTCTTCGCGCGAGAGCAAAAATTCCAACTCGCCCAGGCGGTCGGTATAGCGTGCAAGTTGTTGGCGTAAAAACGGTTTCATGGCGGAATACAAAAAGAGACTGAGAGAGCCGCGGCGTGGCGGAGAAGGGCTGGCGAACCGGCCCGTAGGCGGCTTAGCGCGCGGCGGCTGGCGCTGCGCGAAGGTGCAGCGTCGCTAACGCTCTTTGCGCAAAAAGAAGTGTTCGATCGCGTGGCTGGCGCGTTCGCGTGCCACGTTGTCGGCGCCGTGCAGTTCGGCAAAGGCGCCGTGCAACATTTTTTGCGTCAACCCTTTGGACAAGGCTTCCAGCACGGCCTCCACGTCCTCGCCTTTGGCCAGCGCTTTGCGGGCGCGCGCCAGCTCGTGTGCGCGCCAAGCGTCGGCCTGGGCATTGAGTTGTTGGATTAAGGGCACGGTGTGGCGTTGGTCCAGCCAGTGCATGAAACTTTGCACCCCGGCATCGACAATCGCCTCGGCCTGGGCCACGGCGGCCTGGCGGTTGGCCTGGCCGGTTTGAACCACGCTGGCCAGGTCGTCCACCGTATAGAGGTACACATCGCCCAGTTTCTTGACTTCCGGCTCGATGTCGCGCGGCACCGCCAGGTCCACCATAAACATGGGGCGGCGTTTGCGCTTTTTCAGGGCCCGCTCCACCGCGCCTAAGCCGATGATGGGCAGGGTGCTGGCGGTGCAACTGATGACGGCATCAAACTCGGCCAGGCGGTCCGGCAGGTCCGACAAGCGCATCACTTCAGCGCCAAAGCGCCCGGCCAGTTGCTCGCCGCGCTCCAGGGTGCGATTGGCGATGGTGATGGACTTGGGGTTTTTGGCGGCAAAGTGGGTGCTGCACAGCTCGATCATCTCGCCCGCACCCACAAACAAGACTTTGACCTGGCCCATGTCCTCAAACAATTGTCCGGCTAGGCGTACTGCGGCGGCGGCCATGCTGATGGAATGGGCCCCGATTTCAGTGGAGCTGCGCACCTCTTTGGCCACCGCAAACGAGCGTTGAAACATCTGCGACAAAGT
>CAMDHL010000247.1 GCA_945898105.1 Comamonas sp. lk
GACGCCGAGCGCGTGTTGGGCGATGCGCACATGACGATCAACAAAAACGCCATCCCTAACGATCCCGAAAAGCCCATGGTGACCAGCGGCGTACGCATCGGAACCCCGGCCATGACCACGCGCGGCTTCAAGGACGAGGAAGCGCGTGCAACGGCGCACCTGATTGCTGACGTGTTGGACAACCCTCATGATGCGGCCAACATCACCGCCGTGCGCGCCAGGGTGCACGCCCTGACGGCTCGCTTCCCGGTCTACGGCTAAGCCCCATGAAGTGTCCGTTTTGCAGCCATTCGGAAACTCCAGTGGTGGAGACCCGCATGGCTGAGGACGGAGACTTCATCCGCAGGCGGCGCCAGTGCGGCGCTTGCGAAAAACGCTTTACCACCTATGAGCGGGCCGATGTAAGTTACCCGGTGGTGGTTAAAAAAGATGGGCGGCGCATTGATTTTGACCAGGGCAAAATTGTTGGCTCCATGAAACTGGCCTTGCGTAAACGCCCGGTTAGCACGGAGCAAATCGATGGGGCGGTGGAGCGCATTCAGGAAAAACTGCTCACCTCCGGGCTGCGCGAGGTGTCGTCCACACGCATTGGCGAATTGGTCATGCGCGAGCTGAAAAAACTGGACAAAGTCGCCTATGTGCGTTTTGCCAGCGTGTACCGTAGTTTTGAAGACATTGACGACTTCAAGACCCTGGTCAACGAGGTCAACAATTAAGCCCTCAGCGGCTTGATTGCCTAGCCTGTAAAAGCCATGCCGCATATCGCAAGCGCATTGCGGCTGGCCGAATCGGCTCTCTATCTCACCTCCCCCAACCCGCGCGTCGGCTGCGTGCTGGTCAGCGCGCAAGGCCAGGTTATTGGCCAAGGCCATACCCAAATGGCGGGCGGACCGCATGCCGAAATCATGGCGCTACGGGACGCACAAGCCAAGGGTCATAGCACCCAAGGCGCTACCGCGTACGTCACGCTGGAGCCCTGCGCGCATCAAGGCCGCACCGGTCCCTGCTGCGAAGCACTGGTCCAGGCGGGAATTGCGCGCGTGGTCGCATCCTTGCAAGACCCCAACCCATTGGTCGCCGGGCAAGGATTCGCCCGCCTGCGCGCTGCGGGCATTGCAGTAGAAGTAGGGCCCGGCGCTGCAGACTCACGCGAACTCAACATCGGTTTTTTCAGCCGTATGCAACGGGGCAAACCTTGGCTAAGGCTGAAGGTGGCGGCCTCGCTGGACGGCGTGACGGCTCTGGACAATGGTCAGAGCCAATGGATTACTGGGGAACAAGCGCGCACCGACGGCCATGCCTGGCGCGCACGCGCTTGCGCAGTACTTACCGGCATCGGAACGGTGTTGCAGGACAAGCCGCTGCTCGATGTGCGCCACGTGGAAACGCCACGCCAACCCATGCTGGTTATCGTGGATAGTGCTTTGCAAACACCGCACGATGCAGCTTTGTTCGGCCCGGAGCGTAAGGTCTTGATCTACGCGGCCCAGCCACATGCTGCCCGCGAAGCGGCGCTGCTTAATGTCGGTGCCGAAATCGCTTATCTGCCAGGCCCGCCCGGCGCCAACATGCAGCCTCCTAAGGTGGATTTGCAGGCTATGGTGCAGGACCTGGCCCGGCGCGAATGCAATGAAGTGCACATTGAGGCCGGGCACAAGCTCAACGGATCGCTTATGCGGGCTGGGCTGGTCGATGAAATGTTGGTTTACCTGGCCCCCTTGTTCTTGGGCCAGGGAGCGGGCATGTCCACCTTTGGCCCTTTGAGCACACTGACCCAAGGCTTGGCGTTGGACTTTCAGCGCACGGAGCGTATCGGGTCGGATCTGCGAATCCTGGCGCGGGTACGAGGCAGTGCAGGTTTTTAATTTTTAGGGTTGGTTATTTTATGTTTACAGGCATCATCACCGGGGTTGGCCACATCACCCGAATAGACGATTTGGGCGCCAGCGAGGCCCATGGCAAGCGCCTGCATGTGCAATGTCCTGCAGGCTACCTGGACGACGCGGGCCTCGGTGACAGCATTGCCATCAATGGCGCCTGCATGACAGTCACCACTCTGCAACCGAACGCGGATGCTCCGACATTTACCCTTGACATATCTGCGGAGTCACTGAACAAGACCGCCGGCTTGGACAGCTTGGGTGAGGTCAACTTGGAAAAAGCCCTTCGTGCCAATGACCGCCTGGGAGGCCATCTGGTCTCCGGCCATGTGGATGGCATCGGCCAGGTGACGCTTTTCGAGCCTGTGGGGGAAAGCTGGGAACTGCGTATTCTTGCACCGATGGAGCTGGGCAAATACCTTGCCTACAAAGGCTCAATTACGGTAAACGGCGTTAGCCTCACGGTGAATCAGGTAACGGATACCGATGCAGGCTGTGAAATCAGTATCAACCTGATTCCGCACACCATTGAAAACACCGCACTGCGACGGTTGGCGAGCGGTGCCACCCTTAATCTGGAGATCGACGTGATCGCCCGCTATGTAGAGCGCATGCTAAGCGCGGGCCTGCTTCCTGCTAGATAAATCCCAAGGCCTACCGTATCGCGGTTTGCGCAACTAGACCTGGGTCTAAAAAAGAAAACCGGTGGAGAAAACCTGCTCTGACATCCAGATAGTCTGATCGGCTGTCCCTTGGTAAACAGGGATGCCACGCAGCGCACCATAGGCAAATTTCTGGGTGACCTCGAAATACAAACTTTTATAAAAGCGGTAGCGCAAACCGACTTCGGCGCCAACCGTCCAACCATTAACCTGCCACCAATCTTCACTGCCAAAACAGCAGACACGCACTCCCTTAGGGCCGACTTGGTTGGCGTTACCAAGAATTACGTTATCTGCATGCGGCAACAAGATGCCCGCGCCAAGCCGACTGATTAACTGCAGTTCGCCGGGTTGTCTTTTGGGCCCATCCAAGTGGTGAAACCAGACGGCGTTGATCATGATGTGGTTCAGGCCGTTGTGCAATGTGTAGTCGAAGTCTGTCGGGCTCAGCACCATCGATCGGGAGCCGGACGGGGTTGAGCTGGTACCGGTGGTGATTGTGCCGCTTACGGTTGCGGTCTGACCCTGGTCAATGCTGTATTTGCTATGGTCATAATTCAACTCGATAGCAAACGTTTTTTCTGCGTTCAAGAATTTACCGATGCGGATATTTTCCTGCGGAGAGGTGAAATCCAATTTGAAAATCGAATCAATCGTTTCGCGAAAGTCGGCTGGGTAGTCACTGGCGGTGGCCTTTTGTATCGTGAAATCATTGCCTTGGGTCGGCTGCGAAATACGAATATCCGAGGGTGCGTACTGCTGGCGGCTATAGCCCCAGGAAAAATACCAGTTGCCGTCGTCACTCAAGGCCCGGTCCATGCTTTTGGCGTCCGAAGCTACAGCGGTACTAGTGGTAGGAGTATCGGCGGTTTTGCCCGCAGCAGCAGGCGCTTCCTGAGCATGGGTTGCCAAGCTAAACAATTCTAAAAACAAGCCAAGGCCGACGATGCTTTTTGTAATTCTTAATTTCATCGGGTTTCCGTAGTGCTGGGAAATTCTAATTGGCCCAAGCGATTCGCCTGACCTAGGGCAAGTCTTGATCATGCAAAGCCTGTGAAATGCAATTTTGTGCCAGATCAACAACCGGTAATTCCGATCAACTTATTTACTTTACGTCGACCATGGCCGGGGCAAGACTACCTCGGTTTGCCTTTGCGGGAGCTAGTCTGCGCGCTACCGGTTACACGCGGAGGTAAACCTGTGTGTTGGGTCAGTAGGGTGC
>CAMDHL010000248.1 GCA_945898105.1 Comamonas sp. lk
TGGTGCTTAACAAGATGCGCCAGCTACAGGACTTGGGGCACCAGGTGATTTTCCTGATCGGCGACTTCACCACCATGATCGGCGACCCGTCCGGGCGCAACAGCACCCGCCCGCCGCTGACCCGCGAGCAGATCGAGGCCAACGCCCAATCCTATTACAAGCAAGCCTCGCTGGTGCTGGACCCGGCCAAAACCGAGATCCGCTACAACAGCGAGTGGAGCGACCCGCTGGGAGCGCGCGGCATGATTCAGCTGGCCAGCCGCTACACGGTGGCGCGCATGATGGAGCGCAACGACTTTCATGACCGCTTCAAAGGCGGCCAGTCCATCAGCGTGCACGAGTTCCTCTACCCGCTGATGCAGGGCTACGACAGCGTGGCCCTCAAGAGCGACCTGGAGCTGGGTGGTACCGACCAGAAGTTCAACCTGCTGGTAGGCCGCCATCTGCAAGCCGAATACGGCCAAGAGCCCCAGTGCATTCTGACCATGCCGCTGCTCGAAGGCCTGGATGGCGTGGACAAAATGTCCAAGAGCAAGAGCAACTACATTGGCATTTCCGAGGACGCCAACACCATGTTTGCCAAGGTGCTGAGCATCTCGGACGTGCTGATGTGGCGCTGGTACACCTTGCTGAGCTTTCAAAGCGAGGCGCAAATCGTCGCGCTCAAGGCCGAAGTGGACGCCGGGCGCAACCCTAAAGACGCCAAAGTGGCGCTGGCCAAAGAGATCACCGCCCGCTTTCACTCGGCTGCCGCAGCCGACGCGGCCGAGCAAGACTTCATCAACCGCAGCCAGGGCGGAATTCCTTCACTGCTGGAACAGCGTCAGGTGGATCTAGTGGGAGGTGTACCCCTGGGCATTGCCGCCTTGCTTAAGGCGGCTGGTTTGACCGAGTCAAGCGGCGAGGGTAACCGCCTGATCGACGGCGGCGGCGTGCGCGTGGACAGCAGCGTAGTCAGCGACAAAGGCCTGAAACTGGGCGCGGGCAGTTATGTGCTGCAAGTGGGCAAGCGCAAATTTATGCGCGTCACCCTGGCCTGAGCCCGCATGCTCGCGCTGATCCAGCGGGTCCGCCGCGCCAGCGTCAACATTGACGGTGCGGTGGTGGGGCAAATCGGCGCGGGCCTCCTGGTGCTGGTTTGCGCCGAGCAAGGCGACAGCCAGGTGCAGGCTGACAAGTTGCTCGCCAAAATTTTGAAATTGCGCATCTTTAGCGACGCCCAAGGCAAGATGAACCGCTGCGTTCAAGACCTCGACGGCTCCGGCCAGCACGGCGGCCTGCTGCTCGTGAGCCAGTTCACCTTGGCAGCTGACACCTCGGGCGGCAACCGCCCCAGCTTCACCCAAGCCGCAACGCCTGAATTGGGGCGCACGTTGTACGACTATTTTGTGCAGCAGGCGCGCGAGGCACACAGCGAGGTCGCAACCGGCGTGTTTGCGGCCGATATGCAGGTGGAACTGGTAAATGACGGGCCGGTGACGATACCGATGCGGGTGGTACCAGCGGATCGTGCAGGGCATTGTGGCGGGTAAGACTGAGATTTATGTCGGTGCGTCCGCCTGACTTTGCTTTATCAGCCGCCTCAGCCCCGTATTGGCTCAGACCATCATGATCAAGCGCTAACCTTTATGCCCTATCTGCCTTCCATCCTGCGGCCCTTGTTTAAGCGGGCAGAAACCGCGCTTTTACTCCATGGCACAGAGCCGAGAACAATCCTTTTTCTAGGAGTTTTTTCGGTTTTAGATGGGTTCTTACCTATGTTGCCCGCTGAAATTTTTGTGCTTGTCTTGTGCATTCTCCAGCCGCAAAAAGGGAAAACTATTGTGCTGATATTTGCAATGGCTTCAGCATTGAGTGCTTTTTTGTTGGCCTCGGCTTTGGGTACCTTGAGTACGTCCGCCGAATCACTCAGTCGACAGCTTCTTGGCACGCAAGGTCCCCAAGCATTGGCCATTATGCGCAACTGGGGGCCTACAAGCATGGTGTTTTTTTCTATTTTCCCAGACTCTCCTCGCTCCTCCATCGCGCTACTGGCCTTGAGCGGCGTCGCGCCTGCTTGGATCGGTGCAATGGTATGCATTGGTAAGCTGATGCTCTACGCTGGGATATTGGCTTTAATAGGTCACTTGCCAACGAGGGTGGGTCGATGGCGTGGTCCTGGGCCAGTCTGGCGGAGATGGTTGCAACGCCGCGCTAGCCGCTTTGTTGCGTATTGCCGTCGTATCCGCTGGCTGGCGCGTCACCCAGAGCAACGTTTTTCAACAGATCAACGTGTTTCTTGATGCCAAGTTCATCATTTGTTTCGTTATTGTTTCCATGACCTGGGCTTCCAGTTTTGCCAATCCTGCGCAGGAGCTCACCAAGCGAGCATTCTCATCTGTCAATGCCTAGGCTGACAGCCCGCCATACGGATTCTCGAACCCCAAGCGCGCCAGGATTTCCGCCTCGCGCAGCTCCATCACTTGCGCATCTTCATCAAGTTCATGGTCCCAGCCTTGGGCATGCAGAGCGCCGTGGACGATTAGGTGGGCGTAGTGGGCTTGCAGGGTTTTGCCCTGGTCTTGCGCCTCCTGTGCCACCACCGGGGCGCAAAGCACCAAATCTGCGGTGACCACGGGCTCTAGCGTGTAGTCAAAGGTCAGCACGTTGGTGGCATAGTTTTTTTTGCGGTACTCGCGGTTGAGCGCTTGGCCTTCCGACGCATCCACGATGCGCACCGTGATTTCTGCGTCGCTGGCAAGGGCATGGCGCATCCAGCGGGCCACCTTGTGGCGGGGCAGGGCAGCCCGGTGGAGTTCGGCGTCAGGCAGTTTGCCGAATTGAAGGGACAAGGTCAGGGCGTGCAGCATGGGCTAGTCCACAGTCAAAGAGCGATTTACGCCCTGGTTTTGCTGCGCGGCGCCCGGGTCTTGGGCAAGCCGGTGCGGGCCGCAGCCACTTCGGGCTCGGGCAGCTTGGGCGCGCTACCCAGCGCCAGGGCGATTTCCTCTTGCGCGCGGGCGGTGTCGTACGCGTCCACGATGCGCGCCACCAGCGGATGGCGCACGATGTCGGCGCTGGTCAGGCGCGTGATGGCGATGCCCTCTACCCGGCGCAAGGTGCGCTCGGCGTCTATCAAGCCGCTGAGCTGGGTTTTCGGCAGGTCGATCTGGCTGACATCGCCGGTAATCACGGCTTTGGTGCCAAAACCCACACGGGTCAGGAACATCTTCATTTGCTCAGGCGTGGTGTTTTGGGCTTCGTCCAAAATCACAAACGCATTGTTTAGCGTGCGGCCGCGCATAAAAGCCAGCGGCGCAATTTCCAAGGCCTGGCGTTCGAAGGCTTTTTGCACTTGCTCAAAACCCATGAGGTCGTACAGCGCGTCATACAAGGGGCGCAAATACGGGTCCACTTTTTGGTTCAGGTCACCGGGCAAAAAGCCCAAGCGCTCGCCCGCTTCCACCGCTGGGCGCGTGAGCACGATGCGCTGCACTGCGCTACGGTGTAAGGCGTCCACGGCCGCCGCCACCGCCAAATAGGTCTTGCCGGTACCCGCCGGACCGATGCCGATGGTGATGTCGTATTGCGCAATATTGTCTAGATACAGCGCCTGGTTGACGCTGCGAGGCTTGAGGTCGGCGCGGCGTGTGGACAAACTGGGGCCGTCGGCTACATCGGGCGCCCCGTCGCCTGCCAGCATCAGTTGCACCACTTCATCGGGGATAGGCTTGGCCGCCATCTCATACAAGGCTTGCAGCATGTCCATCGCGCGCTGGGCTTT
>CAMDHL010000249.1 GCA_945898105.1 Comamonas sp. lk
GGGTAAACCCTAATTTACTGAACCTGAACCTTGTCGCGCCTCGTAAGAAACGATTTATGGTCAGTGAAAGCTAAATTGGTTGGCCATCAGGCCTCCCGGAAAACCAAGGAGTCCTTAGCTCAACGCGCCACCAAAGTCATAGCGATCCAAGGTTGCCAGGCAATGAGCGCAAGGCACCCCAGCATCAATACGACGAAGGGCATGGCAGCAATGACCAGCTCGCCAAATTTTTGTTTAAACGTAGACATGGCGACCAGCAGGTTGAGGCCGACCGGCGGCGTGAGAAATCCGATTTCCAAGTTAACGATCATGATGATGCCGAACAAAACCTTGTCATAGCCATAGGACAAGGCCAAGGGTGCGAGCAAGGGCGCGAAGATCAGGATGGCTTCGCCGGATGTCATCAGGCAGCCCACTATGAGGAGCAATCCATTGCATAAAAGCATGAAGGCCAGGGGGCTGCTGATATAGCTTTGAACGATTTCCACAGCCATTAGGGGAACGCGGTGTTCTGTAAGTACCAGGTTCAGGCTCAGGGCGATCGCAAGCAGGGGAAACAGGGTGCCGCCCAATTTGGAGGCGTCGAGCACGACCTCGTAAAACTGCCCGACCTTCATTTCCTTGTGAATGAATATCTCGATGAAAAGTGCATAAATCAGTGAAACGGCGGCTGCCTCGATAGCCGAAAAAAATCCGCTGTAAATGCCACCTAATAGGATCACCGGCATCATCATGGCCCAAATGCCGTCGACCAGGGCTTGGCGCAAAATCACCCAGCTAAATGGCAGCGTCGCCATACTGCGGTTGATCCACATGGCGTAAAGCGCAAACACGGCCAGCAATAAAAACCCCGGGCCAACCCCGCCTATGAATAAATCGGTGATGGAGGTCTCGGTTACCAGGCCATACAGAATAAGCGGAATCGAGGGCGGAATGATGATGCCCAGCGTGCCGCCGGCCATAATTAATCCGAGCGAAAAGCGGGTCGGATAATTCGCTTCTTTCATGGCAGGGTACATCACCGTACCTATCGCCAGCATGGTGACAATCGACGAGCCTGAAATGGCGGCAAAGACACCACAGCTCAGCACGCAGGCAACCGCCAATCCGCCTGGGAGGTGACGAGTCAGCGCCGCTGCAATATCAATCAAGCGCCTTGCCGTCGACCCGCGCGTCATCACGCCGCCACAAAGCACAAACATGGGGATGGACAGAATGAGCTCTTTGTCCAGCGAGATCCACATGTCCTCGATGATGTAGTCCAGTTGCCCTTTGCCCCACACCAGATGAACAATCGCCGCTGCAGCCAGCAGGATGACCAAAAGTGATTGGCGCAACACCAGCGCCAAAAAGACCACGGCTAACAATAAGAGGGCGCCGCTCATTCCTGAAACTCCGGAGCTTTAGGCCTAAGCGCGGGCCAGCGGGCAAAGAAAAAATAGCGAGCCGCTGCAGAAACAAAGCCCAAAGGGATAACCATTTGAATGGGCCAAGCGGAGACATTAATCACAGGCGCCAGCACGCCTGATTGCTTAGACGCCAAGACAAATACGATGCCGTACCAGGCTACGCCCAATAGGAACAGCCCAGACACCAGATCGGCGATCCGGTCTACATCACCACTCCAGCGCTGAGGCAACCAACCGAAAGCTAAACGCGGTACCAGATGCACCCCGGTAGCAGTGGCGATGCCAACGCCGCAAAAAGACCCAATGACCAAAGCAAATATGGCTAGCTTTTGGGAACCGAAGAGGCCGGTGCTGCCGACTTTAAAGCCCAGGTGGTTCATGACTGGACCATAGAACTCGCGCCCGACAACGTCAATGCATAGAACCAGCGCAATGAATGAAAACGCGAGCACTGCAAGCCAGCACTCTGCCTTATGCCAAACCTGCAGAAGCCTTACTGCGGCGGCTGGCGCGCCAGCAGGAGCAATCACAGCAGCCAAGATTTATTTGGCGTTTTCGCAGGCTTTTTTACCGGTTTCCAGAACGGCAAAAAACTTCTCGCCGTCCGGCCCAAGGTCTTTGGCCATACTGATCCAGAAATTGCCCAATGCCTTTTGCCATTCAGCACGCTGCTCGGCGGTGGTGTCTACCACGGTGCCCCCTGCAGCTTTGGTGGCGTTAGTCAGTGCGCCATCGACCCCACGGATTTCAGCGCGGTAAAGGCTGTTCGGGTACTTTTCGTTCTCGCGCTCAAATGCCGCTTTGGCTTCGGCAGAGAGTTTGTCGTAGACGCTGAGGTTCATGAGCACCACGCCAGCGGCGTCCCATAGGGGAAATTTGGTCATCGTCGGTGCAATCTTGTTCAGGCCAGATGGCACGTAAAACGCAAAAGGCGTCGGGTAGGTGTCGATCAAGCCGGTTTGCATGGATGAACTCACTTCGGCCACGGCAGTGGGGACCGGGTTGGCACCCATGGTCTTCCAGAATTCGTTATTCATCTTGTTCGTCACGACGCCCACTTTGATACCCCGCACATCGGCAGGCGTGACATAGGCTTTTTTCCCAGGTAAGTGAATAGCGCCAACTTCACCCCAGCGCATGAAACGGAGGCCTTTTTTGGCCAAGGCTTCAGAGACAGGCTTCTGCGCGTGGTTGTCCAAAACACAGTCCCGCTGAGCACCACTTGAAAAGTAAAAAGGCAATTGAATCAGCGAAATTTCTGGAACCTGCAAGGCCACTGCTGCGGCAGTGAAGGACCCCATCTCCAGTCGACCTCGAGATATTTGGGCGATAGCATCGTTTTCGGAGCCGAGCTGCGAGTTATAAAAGGGAGTAATTTTTACGGCGCTTTTGGTTTCAGCATCTATAAATGCCGCAGTTCTGTCAATTTGTTTAGCCCAGGGCGAGGTAGGCGGTGCTGAGGAGGCGAACTTCAGCTCAACGGTCTGAGCCTGTGCCTCCACATGCAATAAAGCGAACCCAAGGGTGGCAAGAACAGCGGAACAAATAGCTGAAATACGCATACGGTGTCTCCATCGGTGTTGAATTTAGGCAATCTCGCCGATTTATAGCATGCCCCAAGTGCTTGTTGTCTAATGGTTTACGCTAGCCCGTCAGAGGTGACAATGCACTTAAAACCCGGGCCCGCAGGGGATTCACGTTCTAAACAATGCCTGCCGTGTTTGTTCCCTCGGCCTAAATCTCCTCTATAGATCCAGTACTCAAATGACCCAAGCTGCCACCGCTACCCAGCCCTCGGCTGGGAATATTCCAGTTACCCGCGGTTTGGACGGACAGGTCTATCCCGATGCCATTGCAACGGATCCCCATGCGATGGGATGGATGCAGGGTGAACCGGTGCCCCTAGACAAACGCATCGCTTTTGCCGATGGCAGTAATTATCGATTTCCGCAGTTTCGCTGGGCCTTTGCCCATGCGCGCCAATTGGCACCCACTCTGGCGGTCCGGCGCGCAGACCAAGTCGCTGCGGCTTTCGGCCGCGCTTTGGACGAATCACTTTGGCGCGTGGCATTTCAGCCCATGGTCGGCGATGTCCGAATGGACTGGTCGGACTTGCTGACAGCGACCTATACCGATGCCATCATCGTGATGCACCGGGGTCATGTTGTGCTGGAGCATTACGGCGGCGTCATGACTCCCGAGCGCCAGCATGTAAGCATGTCGGTTTCCAAGTCGGTTTTAGGTTTAGTGGGCGCCATGGTGCTTCATCAAGGAGTGCTTGATGAGGGTGCCTATGTTGAACACTACTTGCCTGAGATGGCGGGCAGCGGCTTTGCAGGGGCGACGGTGC
>CAMDHL010000250.1 GCA_945898105.1 Comamonas sp. lk
AACAACGCGCGCTCCATTGTGCACCGCCAGCAGCGCGGCCGCAGCACTGGCCACCACCCGCTCGGGGCCCAGAGCACCCGTTACCGCGCCAAGCGAGGACTTGCGCGACCAGCCAGCCAGCACTGGAAGCTCCAACTTGAGTAGCTCACATTGCCGCGCCAGTAAGCTGAAATTTTGCGACACCGTCTTTCCGAAACCAATACCGGGGTCAATGCAAATGCGCGCACTTTGTACGCCGCGTACTAAAAGTTGCTCGGTGCGCTGCCGTAAAAACTCAAGTACAGGTGCCAGAACATCACCTTCCATAGGGGAGACCTGCATGGTCTGCGGATCGCCATGCATATGCATTAGGCAAACACCGCAACGATCATGTCCAGCCACCACATCAACACCGCTGCGCGCAGCGCCGGGAGTGATCCAGCGCAGTGCCCAGACATCATTAATGATGTCTACACCTAGGTCTAGAACCGTTTGCATGACCGCCGGTTTATAAGTATCAACAGATACCGGTACGCCCAGAGTCAAGGCATGTCGAACTACCGGCAACAGACGGGCAAGCTCATCGGCTTCCGATAGAGGCTGCGCGCCCGGGCGCGTCGATTCACCGCCAATATCCAGGATGTCAGCCCCCTCGGCCAGCAATTGATCGCAATGGCGCAGCGCGGCGCTGGTGCTGGCGAATAGCCCACCGTCAGAGAATGAGTCCGGCGTGACGTTGACAATCCCCATGATGCGGGGCTGCGACAGGTCAATATCAAAGCGGCTGGTTTGCCAAATAGTCATGGGGTTAGTGATGGATTCAATAAAAGCCGCTTCGAACGTGCAAACGGGGCCTAAAGCCCCGTTTGCCGCATAGCGAATCGCCGGAAAGCTCAGGCCACTGTAGGCGCAGGATCCGACGCTGTGACAGGAGCTGTATTTCCACCGCCGTCGCTAGGGCCAGGCGTAGTGCTCGGGGGCGTCCAATCCTTGGGTGGACGTGGATCTTTACCAGCGATGATGTCGTCAAGCTGATCGCTGTCAATGGTTTCCCATTCCAGCAAGGCCTTTGCCATAGCGTGCATTTTGTCTTTGTTGTCTTCAATCAGCTTACGGGCCAGTTGATACTGCTGGTCGATGATGCGGCGCACTTCGGCATCCACCTTTTGCATGGTCTGCTCGCTCATATTGGTGGTCTTGGTGACAGAGCGGCCTAGGAACACCTCACCCTCGTTTTCCGCATACACCATGGGGCCGAGCGCGTCGGTCATCCCGTAGCGCATCACCATGTCGCGAGCGATGGAGGTGGCACGCTCAAAGTCATTGCTAGCGCCGGTGGTCATCTGGTTCATGAACACCTCCTCTGCAATGCGTCCGCCAAACAGCATGCTAATTTGATTAAGCATATATTCGCTGTCGTAAGAGTAGCGGTCCTGCGCCGGCAGGCTCATGGTTACGCCCAAGGCCCGTCCACGCGGAATGATGGTGACTTTATGCACCGGATCGCATTTAGGCAAGAGCTTCCCGATGAGTGCATGGCCGGACTCATGGTAGGCCGTATTTTTACGCTCACCTTCGGGCATGACCATGCTCTTGCGTTCCGGGCCCATCAGGATTTTGTCCTTGGCTTTTTCGAAGTCTTCCATGTCCACCAAGCGGGCATTACGGCGCGCGGCCATCAGGGCAGCCTCGTTACACAAATTCGCCAAATCCGCGCCAGACATACCGGGCGTACCACGGGCGATGATGCCCGCGTTAACGTCCTGACCGAGCGGCACTTTGCGCATATGCACATTAAGAATTTGTTCACGACCACGAATGTCCGGCAACGTGACATAGACCTGCCTGTCAAAGCGGCCCGGGCGCAGCAAAGCGGAATCCAAAATATCAGGTCGGTTGGTAGCAGCAACCACGATGACGCCCACGTTGGTCTCAAAACCATCCATCTCGACCAGCATCTGATTTAGCGTCTGCTCACGTTCGTCATTACCGCCACCCAAGCCTGCGCCGCGCTGGCGGCCTACTGCGTCAATCTCATCAATAAAAATAATGCAAGGGGCGTTTTTCTTGGCGTTATCGAACATGTCGCGCACGCGGGACGCGCCCACACCAACAAACATTTCCACAAAGTCCGAACCAGAGATACTGAAGAACGGAACCTTAGCTTCGCCGGCAATCGACTTGGCCAGCAAAGTTTTACCGGTGCCTGGAGGACCAACCAGTAGCAAACCTCGCGGAATACGGCCGCCAAGTTTTTGAAATTTGCTGGGGTCTTTAAGAAAATCCACGACTTCTTTAACTTCTTCTTTAGCTTCGTCGCAACCGGCCACATCCGCAAAGGTTACGGTGTTGGTGTTTTCATCCAGCAGGCGTGCCTTACTTTTGCCGAAACTGAAAGCGCCGCCCTTGCCGCCGCCCTGCATCTGACGCATAAAGTAAATCCATACGCCAATCAAAAGCAGCATGGGGCCCCAGCTGACTAGCAAGGTCATTAGCAACGAACCCTCTTCGCGTGGTTTGACATCAAACTTGACGCCATTGGCGATCAGATCGCCCACTAGGCCACGATCCAAATAAGTGGCCGTGGTTCTGACACGGCGCTCGTCAGCGGTGACTGCGACGATCTCTGTCGTGCCGCCCTGGCCTTCTTGTATGACAGCGCTCTTGACGTTCTTATTACGTACTTCTTCCAGAAAATCCGAATAGCCGAGAGTTACGGCACCGCTACCGTTGTGCGAGTCAAATTGCTTGAAAACGGTAAAAAGTACCAGGCCTATGACTAGCCAGACTGCAATTTTTGAAAACCACTGATTGTTCAAGCGAAGCTCCAGTTAAGGCGTGAGCCGGGGAACACCCATTTCACATGCGATGTATTTTAGGCTTTTCAAGCGGGATTTCAGAGGTATTTGCGTGTAGTGGCCGTAAATCGCACAAGGCCATGCACAGTCAGCCACAGCCGTGCTTAGCCTAACGAAGCCCGATACCGACCAAAAAAGTCTCGGAGGAGCGGTCCCTGGAAGCCTTGGGTTTGTAAGGTTTGACGGTCTGAAAGGCCTCGCGAAAACGCGCTACCACCGCGTTATAGCTGCCGCCGTGGAACACTTTTGCCACTAGTGCCCCCTGCTTTTTCATGTGGTTTTGAGCGAATTCAATAGCCAACTCCACCAAGTATTCGACCCTGGCCGCGTCCGCCGAGGAAATCCCTGACAAATTGGGCGCCATGTCCGAGACAACCAAATCGGCTTGTGCACCATCCAACGCTGATTCCAGCTTTTGCAGGGTATCGGCCTCGCGAAAATCTCCTTGGATAAAGGTTACGCCCTCGATAGCCTCCATCGGCAAAAGGTCTAGGCTGATAATTTTTCCGACTAAGGCACCCGCTGCGGCACCCTGAGGTGCCAATCGTCGCCGTAAATACTGGCTCCAGGCACCGGGCGTACAGCCCAAATCCACCAGCACCTGGCCGGGCTTGACCAAACCGAAGGCTTCGTCTATCTCCTTGAGCTTGTAGGCCGCCCGAGCACGATAGCCCTCTCGGGCCGCCAGCTTGACGTAGGGGTCGTTGATGTGGTCGTGCAGCCAGGCCTTGTTGACCTTGCCACCGCGCGCCACCTTAGACTGAACCGGAACCGAGGGTGAAGAGACAGACGGCTTTTTCATTGCGCCGATAATAGCCCCATGCCCCTAATCCAACTTAGTCCTACAGAGCGCAAAGCGCAGCGGGCCCTGGCCCACCACCTTGACCCGGTGGTCATGGTCGGCGGCGATGGCC
>CAMDHL010000251.1 GCA_945898105.1 Comamonas sp. lk
CGTACTTGCTCGATGGCTACGCGCATAGACGAATCTTTTTTCTTGCGCAAGGCGATTTCCAGGGCGTCGTCCATCTCCACCACTTCGCTGGCAAACACTTTGGTGATGCGGGGGTGGGAAAAATCGGCCAAAGCTTGGGGTAAACCCACTAATCGCAGGTGGGCGTCCGGGCGCAGGGCCAAGAACTTGCGGCAGGCTGGAAGGGTGACCGAGGGTCCGAAATCCCCGCCCATGCAATCAACTGCGATGGTAATCATGCAGCGTGCGAGCGGGAAATTGGTTTCACGGGGCTAAAGCGCGTGGACATAAAAAAACCCGAGGCTACAGGCGATGCAGCTTCGGGCTTGGGGCCGACCCGCGCGGGTCAGGCTTCTGATTTGGTCTTAAGGACTTTGCGCCCACGGTAAAAGCCGGTCGGGCTGATGTGGTGACGCAAATGGATTTCGCCAGTCGTCGGCTCGACCGCAATACCGGGCACGACCAGCGCATTGTGCGAACGGTGCATACCGCGCTTGGAGGGGGATTTTTTGTTTTGCTGAACTGCCATGATTGGCTCCTAGTCAAATAGGCTGCAGGCGAGGCAGCACCGTCGGT
This sequence comes from Comamonas sp. lk, assembly GCA_945898105.1. Lineage (GTDB taxonomy): Bacteria > Pseudomonadota > Gammaproteobacteria > Burkholderiales > Burkholderiaceae_C > Allorhodoferax. Next base: position 595 of record CAMDHL010000251.1, read on the forward strand.
TAATTGAATGGCGCAAAGAACACTGCCTGCACCCAAGCCCACAATTATAGCGTCAGGGCGCATTTACATTGCCCTCAGCTTTTGGGCGTCTTGAGCAGCGCCAGCTTGGCAAACGGATTGGGCCGGTCGGAGGCCGTCTCAAAATCAGCATCGGCAGCCGACAACTTCAGATCGCCAGGGCATTTTTCGTGCTTGGGCGAGACGGGCAAGGCCATGAGTAATTCGTCTTCAACCAATTCCAGCAAGTCAAACTGGGCGGAATTGACCAGTAAGTCCTCTTCAGACTCCTCGTCCTGGGCCATGGCAGCCTCTTCGGATTCCACAAAGCGAAATTCCCGGTCAAATTGGACCAGCGTTGTCACCGGCTCCATGCAGCGCTGGCACACCAGGTCAATATCGACACGCGCTTGCAAATGCAACCACGGCACCGGGGTGCCGGTGGGGTCAGCACGCATACTGCCAAGGGCCTGGAAATGCACCGCGGCATCGGCCACGGCCTGCACGGCTTCGTCCGCTAAGCGCGGCAATTCGGCCAATGGTGCCTGACCGAGCAATGGGGCATGCTCGATTGCAAAGGCTGAAACGGCGAGCTTGCGGGGATTGGTGGAAGTAACCATGGGCGCAGTGTAAGAGAATCGCCATATGCAAGCCCCACCCGCCCGCGCCCTGATTCTGGCCTCCACATCGCGCTATCGCCGCGCCTTATTGGAGCGCCTCCAGCTCCCCTTTTCGGTGCAAGCGCCAGGCGTGGATGAAACGCCCATGGCCGGCGAGCCCCCAGCTTCCCTGGCCAGGCGGCTGGCCTTGGCCAAGGCGACCGCGGTGGCCGCAACAGCGCCCAACGCGGTAGTCATCGGCTGCGACCAAGTGGCCGATTTACATGGTCAGGCACTAGGTAAGCCCGGCAATTACGAGAACGCGCTCGGCCAGTTGCGTGCCATGCGTGGCCAAACGGTGATATTCCAAACCGCCATGTCAGTGGTATGCACGGCAAGTGGATTTTGCGAAGAGGTGCTGGTGCCAGTGCGCGTGGCTTACCGCGAAGCCTCGGATGCAGAGATTGATTTTTACCTGCGTGCCGAAGAACCCTATGACTGTGCAGGCAGTGTCAAGAGTGAGGGTATGGGCATTGCATTGATGCACAGCATAGACAACGACGACCCCACTGCACTGATTGGGTTACCACTGATCCGCTTGAGCGCCATCTTGCGCCGTGCCGGTATCGCCGTGTTGGGGCAAACTTGAGCCTTCCCCCAGTCCCCGCCGAGCAAAAAACGCTGCGCCTGGGTGCCTTGTATTTGGTACCCACTCCTCTGGATTTCGGCTGCGACAGCGTTATCCCTTTGGGCGACGTATTGCCACAAGCCACCATCGCGCGCGCCGCCGCGTTGCAGCACTGGGTTTGCGAAAACGCCAAATCGGCGCGCGCATTCCTTAAACGGGTGGGTGAAGTCAGTCCTTTGTGCGCCCCCATCCAAGAGCAGCAATTACAAGAGTTGCCGCGCGAAGTTCATAAAAAAGGCGATGCGGGTTTTGATGCGCGCAGCTTGCTCGCACCCGCCTTGGGCGGCCACGACATGGGCTTACTCAGCGAGGCCGGTATGCCCGCCATTGCTGACCCGGGCGCTGCAGTGGTACGCGCGGCCCACACACTAGGTATTAAAGTAAAACCCCTGATTGGGCCGGTGTCGCTGATGCTGGCACTGGCGGCCAGTGGACTGAATGGCCAGAACTTCGCATTTGTAGGCTATGTGCCCAGCGAACCGGTATTGCGCGCCCAACGCATCAAGGCGCTGGAAGCGCTGGCCTTGAAGACAAGCCAAACCCAGTTATTTATCGAAACACCCTACCGAAACGAAGCCCTATTGCGCACGCTGCTGGAGGTACTGCAGGCGGGCACTCGCCTAGCAGTCTCTATGGGTTTGACACTGGAAACCGGACGTCACTACAGCGGCACGGTCCAGGAATGGAAACGCGCCAAGTGGGTTTTGAACAATCAAACCCCTGCCGTGTTCGCCATCGGTCCTTGAGGCTAGGGCAGGCGAGCAACGGCTTAAGTTCTAACGCAGGCCGGGTGCATAGCGCAAAGCAGTGGCCATGGACTCGCCCATGGCCGCGCCAAAGCGTTTTACCAAACGCTCAGCAACGTTTTCGCGGCGGGTGTAATCAATGATTTCAGGCGCTTTAACGACTTCACGGGCCACGTAATCGAGATTGCCTAAATGGTCTGCCAGTCCCATTTTTACCGCCTGATCGCCAGTCCAGAACAAGCCACTAAAAGTCTCGGAGGTCTCTTGCAACCTGTCCCCGCGTCCCTCTTTGACGGCACCGATAAATTGCTGATGAATTTGGTTCAGCATCGCCTGGGAAAATTCTTTCTGCTTTTCTGTTTGCGGGCTAAAGGGATCGAGAAAACCTTTGTTCTGACCTGCCGTCATCAAGCGGCGTTCGACGCCGAGCTTGTCCATCAATCCGGTAAACCCGAAGCCGTCCATCAACACGCCGATGCTGCCCACTACGCTGGCCTTATCGACAAAAATCTGGTCAGCGGCCACCGCGATGTAATAGGCGGCCGAGGCGCAAGTCTCCTCCACCACTACATAAACCGGCTTCTTGTGCAGTACTTTCAAGCGACGGATCTCATCGTTCATAATGCCGGCTTGGACCGGACTACCGCCAGGCGAGTTAATCAGCAACACCACCGCTTGTGCGCCCTCGTCCTCAAACGCACTGCGCATGGAGGAGATTACGGCCTCGGCGCTGGCCTCAGCACCGGAGGCAATCTCGCCCTTGATTTCCACCACGGCCGTATGGGGCCGCATGATGTCGGACCCATGCATGCCGACACTTCGATCCATGCCCAGCCAAACGATCGCGCCCAAAACAAATAACCAAGTCAAGCGCATACCGTACTTCCAACGGCGGGCAGATCGCTGCTCGGCCAGACTTGCCTGCATCCACTGTTCAATCACACTGCGCTCCCAGGTCGACCCACTGGAGGACGCAGCAGAAGTTGCTGGCGCTTGCGCCTGTGAGGTCGCCTGGGTTTGCTGGGGTTCTTGGGGGGTGCTGGAAAGAGGCTCTGTCATATTAGAAGATCTGGGGAAGTAATTGCGAGGCAGTATGCCAGCCCACCATGCCGTCT
>CAMDHL010000252.1 GCA_945898105.1 Comamonas sp. lk
GGCCCCTCGCGTGACTGGCTTAACCTGGAACTAGGCTTTTTGGTAAGCCACCGGGCACGCGCCAAAGTGCGGGCTTATTTCAACGCGCTGGCCCTAGACCAGACCGTGGCCAAGGGCCGCGAAGCGGTTGAAAAACTTTTGCAGCGTGAAGGTAAAACCGCCCTCAAGCTAGACGATCTGGCCGGCCAACTGGGCTTTCACAGTGCAGACGATTTATTTGAAGTGGTGGGCAAAGACGAGTTCTCGCTGCGCAATATCGAAATCTTGCTACGCCCGCCAGAGCCTGCGCCTGACGCAGATGATGTTGTCCACCTGAAAAAACCGCGCGCTGCGCCCACGGGCAAAGGTGGCGTATTGGTGGTGGGTGTCGATTCGCTGATGACGCAACTGGCCAAATGCTGCAAGCCCGCGCCACCCGATGTAATCAGCGGCTTTGTCACCCGGGGCAAAGGCGTCAGCGTGCACCGCGCCGATTGCTCCAACCTGCGCAACATGGTGCAACGCAGCGGCGACCGTGTGATCGAAGTGCAATGGGGCCAGTCCCCAAGTGCCGCAACAGGGGGTAGCGTTTACCCGGTGGATGTGTCCGTAGAAGCCGTGGACCGCCAAGGTCTGCTGCGCGATATTTCCGAGGTGTTTGCCAAAGAAAAAATGAACGTCATCGGCGTGCAAACCCAAAGCGTCAAAGGCATCGCCTGGATGACCTTCACCATCGAAGTGGCCGACTCGGGGCGACTGGGCAAAGTGCTGGGGACGATTGGCGGGTTGACGGGGGTGCGGGCCGCGCGCAGGCGGTAACGCTCTACGGTTTTAAGGCGCTTTCACTGCGTCCCAAAAATCCGATCCCCCGCATCGCCCAAGCCCGGCAGGATGTAGCCATGCTCATTGAGTTCGCGATCGATGGCGGCGGTGTAGATTTCTACGTCGGGGTGTGCTTCGTGCAAGGTGTTGATGCCCACCGGGGCGGTGAGCAGGCACATGAATTTGATGGACTTGGGTTTGCATTGTTTGATGCGGGTAATGGCTGCCACTGCCGAGTTGCCGGTGGCCAGCATCGGGTCCACCACCACCACGTCGCGGGACTCCATGTCTTTGGGCATCTTGAAGTAGTACTCCACCGCTTGCAGGGTTTCGTGGTCCCGGTACAGGCCGATGTGGCCCACGCGCGCGCCGGGCACCACGATCAGCATGCAGTCCAAAATGCCATTGCCCGCACGCAAAATGGACACAAACACTAGCTTTTTACCGTCGATCACTTTGGCTTGCATCACTTCCAGCGGCGTTTCGATCTGCACGTCCTGCGTCGCCATGTCGCGCGTTACCTCATAGGCCATCAGGCTGCTTAGTTCGTTAAGCAGGCTGCGAAAGCTATTGGTGCTGGCCTCTTTTTTGCGCATCAGCGTGAGCTTGTGCTGCACCAGTGGGTGGTCGATCAGGTGCACATGGGGCAGGGCGGCAGGGGAGATGGCAACAATAGTCATGGCTTGGCGGTAGGTAAAGGTGAAGGGGCGTGCCCCAGACGGGTCAAACTCTAACCGATACGCCCAGGCTGCCAGCCCAGGTGTCTGGGTCATTTGGCTGCTGGAGGGCGCCTTTCAGATCAGCGACTGTGTTTGCCCTACCGATTTAGTCGGCTTGTGCTTCGGCGCGGCTTTGGCGCAACTGCCACAAGATATGTCCGAGCAGCGCGAAAAACACCACCGCGCCGCCAATCAGCGTGCGATGGCTGGGGATTTCATTGTGAATCAACCACACCCATAAGGGGCCGAGAACCGGCTCGGCAATGCCGATGAGTGCGGCAATTGCCGAGGGCAGCAGTGGCGCGCCGGTCACAAAAAACGCCATGCCCAGGCCAAGGTTGAATGCGCCAAACATAAACAGCAAACCCAGGTCTATTGGGCTGACCGCAAAGGCTGGTGTCATGGCCGCAGCGACGCAGGTAGCCATCAAAGTACCGGTGCAAACGGCGGGCATCATTTGTACTTCGGCGTGGCGGCGGGTGATGACGGTCGCGCCCGAAAAAGCCAGCGCAATCAGCACCGCAAGGCCATCGCCAATCGGCGAGACCGCACCCCCCAACGATTCGGAGACCATGATGCCCACGCCGGTAATTACCGCCGCAATCGCTACCCAGGTGTTCAAAGGCACGCGCTCGCCAAACAACAAAAACGCCATTAGTGCAGCGATGAGCGGCACCCCAGCTTGGATCAGCAAAATATTAGCCACCGTGGTGTACGACAGCGCCACTACAAAACAAGTGGAGGCCAGCGCAAAACATGCGCCGACCGCAACACCAGCCCAGCCCATGGCGCGAAACAGTTGCAGCGTGCCGCGCAGACCTTGGCGGTGCAACATGAACCAAAGTAAAAACACCGAGGCGAAGAAAGCGCGCCAAAAAACAATCGTCCAACTTTCGGTCACGCTCAGGTAGCGTGCGATGGTGCCGCCAAAGCTCCACGCCGTGGCCGAGCCCAGTACCAGCAGCGCGCCGCGCCGGTCAAAGCCAGCGGACTGCATAGCTTAGGCGGCGCCTAGGCGTTGTATCAGTTCGACCTTGTAACCGTCGGGATCGGTCACAAAGGCGATGTGCGTGGTGCCGCCTTTGACCGGGCCGGGTGCGCGTGTCACGTTGCCGCCCGCCGATTTGATCTGCTCGCAAGCGGCATAAATGTCGCTCATACCCAGGGCCACATGGCCGTAGGCCGTGCCCATTTCATAAGACTCGACGCCCCAGTTGTAGGTCAGCTCCAACTCAGCATGGTCCGGGTTGCTGCCGTAGCCCAGAAAGGCCAGGGTGTATTTGTATTCCGGATTTTCTGAGGTGCGCAAGAGCTTCATGCCCAGCACCTGGGTGTAAAAATCGATAGATCGCTGGAGATTGCCAACGCGCAACATGGTGTGGAGGATTCGCATGTGAGTCATTTTGCCTCAGCGCCCGCCCATAATGGTGCGCCACTGGCGACGCCCCGCTACTTTGTGCCGACACGGCTCGCCGAACCAAGGACGATGGAAGCCTTTTTTGACGGCCGCCATGAAAATGCTAAGTACGGTGGCCTTGTGCCCCCAAACGAGGACGATGAATGACTGTTTTTACCCGCGTAGTCTTATTCACCGATAGCGATGGCCGCGCGCGTTTTCGCGAGGAGCCGCTGCCCCTAGAGCAGGGCACGCCTCAGTCGATGCTGTCCGAATTATTTGCCAGCGGCGGCTACCAGTTGCGCCACAGCCCGGTGGGCTTTCGCAGCAGTTTTCACTGCACCACGCACCCGCAATGGGTGTTTATTTTGGGTGGGCAGATGGAGATCGGCTTGCAAGGCGGCATCTCGCGGATGTTTGGTCCTGGACAGCATTTCTTCAGCGACGACCTGCTGCCCGGGGACGCTATTTTCGACCCGCAAGTACACGGCCATTGGAGCCGCCAGGTCGGACCCGACCCTCTGGTGACTTTATTTGTGCGGGCGGCTTAGCCGCCCCGCACCCATGCCAAGGTGTCGTCCAGCGCCAGCTTCGCACGCGTCAGCATGGTGTCGATTTCGGCTTCGGTGATGATCAAGGGTGGTGAGAAGGCGATCACATCACCCATCAAGACGCGCAGGATCAGGCCGTGGTGCTGTGCCCGCTTTACCAAATAGGCGCCGACGCCACGTTTGGGATCGAAGGGTGTGCGATTTGCAGGGTCAGCGGCCAGTTCGATGGCGCCGATCAGGCCCAGGCCGCGTGCGTTGCCTACCAGCGG
>CAMDHL010000253.1 GCA_945898105.1 Comamonas sp. lk
TTGATGGCCGCATCCAAAGACGCGGCCTGCATGCGCTGCGCTTCCCAGCCGACACGGCTTAAGTTAGCGCGCGCACCATCGGGAGATAAATCGGCAATGCCCACTAAATGCACGCCCGGCGTACGCGGAATCTGCGCCAGATACATGGAACCGAATTTGCCCGCGCCGATCAGCCCGACGCGGATGGGGCGGCCTTCGGCCTGGCGCTGCTGGAGTTTCGCAAACAAACTCATGCGGCGGCTTTCTGCTCGTCAAAGGGCACGGTGGACGTTTGGAGTGCGCTGCCGGGCATGCCGTCTTTCCAGGGCAGATCGACGGGGTAGTCTTTGAGAAGGCAATCGTCGGGCAGGCACTCGATGGGAGTGAAGTCGCGGTGCGCGATGTATTCGGGGCGCTTGTGGCGGCGGATGTGATTGCTGACCGCGCACAGGCTCAGGTAAACCGCCACGCGGTTCCAAGGCGAGAGATTGCTGGTAGACGCATGTACCAGGCAACTGTGGAAAAGAATCATGGAGCCAGCCGGGCCTTTGGGGCTGACGATACCGCCGTTTTTGCCACCGGCGCGTTCCACCAACGAAGTGATGAGTTCATTGTCCACAGTCCATAGCGGGTAGCTAGTGGTAGACAAGTCGTGCTTAGCCGCGACCACGCCACGCTTGTGGCTGCCGGGGATAAACATCAAGGGGCCGTTGTGCTCGTTGACATCGTCCAGAAAAATCGCGACGTTCATGGCCCGCTCGGTAGGCATCATGTCGTCGTTAAGCCAGGTGCCATAGTCTTGGTGCCATTGCCAGACATCGCCTTCAAAAGCCATCTTGCCGTTGATCTTGAACTGGTGCATATAAAGCTTTTCGCCCAGCAGCATTTCCACCGGCGCGATCATGCGCGGATGGCGACCCAACTTGCCAAATTGTTTGCTGACCATATGCGCAGCAAAGTTGGTACGCACCGCGTCGCGTCCTTTTTCTCGCACATTGAAGGCATCGCGTTTGGCATATAACTCAGGCACCGCGTCCAGCAGGGCCTGGGTTTCTTCAGGGGAAAACTGGCTGGGGAAAAAGAGATAACCGTCACGGTCAAACTGGGCTAGTTGCTCAGGCGTCAATTTCATGGCAGGCTCGCTGTTCTAGGTGGCGCCGGGCAAGCAGCGCGTGGCTCGGAAAGGTCGTCGCACACTATATCGCGGTTCGGTCGCGGGGATGCCCATCGCCGCCGGGCCGGCTGTCTGAACTGACAACCCCCGACACCCGGATGTGCCGCCTAGAAAGCTTCAATCCGAGGGTTCGTCGGGCTCTTCCACACGCGCCGGGCGTGGGATTTTTTTCAGGCGAATCAGGCGCGCTTGTTCGATCGCGTCTTTTTTGATCTGGCGCTCGGCGTCTAGCTTTTCACCGGCGGCTAGCCAGTGGGCAAACTCCTCCGGCGTTTCCAAGGTGATGCGCCCCAAGGCGCCGCTGCGAAAGTCATGGATAGAGATTTCAGCCGCTTTTTGCAAATTCACCCTGCCGCCCGATTGCAGCGCGCCGCGCCTTCGGCCCACGCCATCGAGCACTTGTTCGTCGGTCTGCGCGCCAACGTCAGCAAGGCTGTAGCGCGACGCCAGTGCCTGCGGGTAGTGCCGGCGCAGGTAGTCCAACAACTCCAGCGCTACTTCCTCGTCGTCAAAAGCGTTGCGGCCTATGGCGCCGCTGGCCGCGAGGTTGTAGCCGCTCTTAGCCACGATGATGCGCGGCCACAAAACGCCGGGGGTGTCGTAAAGGTAAAAGTCATCGGCGATGGTGATGCGCTGCTCGGCCTTGGTAACCCCGGCCTCGTCGCCAGTTTTGGCGGCGCGCTTGCCTTTGAGGGTATTGATCAGCGTGGACTTGCCCACATTAGGAATGCCGCAAATCAGCACGCGCATGGGTTTGACCATGCCGCCGCGCAATGGCGCAAGTTGGTGGCAGGCATCCACCAGGGCGCGCGCCGGAGTGGTCATGCCCGCATCCAACGGCAGGGCGCGCACGCCGGGCATAGCGTTGTAATGGGCCAGCCAGTCGGCCGTACGCGCCGGGTCGGCAAGGTCTTGCTTATTGAGCACCTTGAGAGCCGGTTTTCCGCGTGTGAGCTCGGCCAGCATCGGGTTGGCGCTGGAGCCGGGCAGGCGTGCGTCCAGCAGTTCAATGACCACATCAATCTCCCGGATGCGCTCGCCAATGGCTTTGCGCGTGAGGTGCATATGCCCGGGAAACCACTGTATCGCCATGTTCTTGTTCTCTGTGACTAGGGGGAAAGTGCGATTGTCCGGTACTTTGAGGAGGGGCTGTGACGGGTAGCCCTGAAGTTCAGCTATGGATGAAGCCTTAGATTGCCAAGCCTGCGGCCTTGTAATTACCGCAACGCATCCGCCTTCAGGCGACAGCGTCAACCCAAACTTTGCTCAGAAAGTTGGCTACAAACCTGGCTTTTTAGGCCTTCGGACGCCCCAATCGCTCGGGCGAAAGATATTGCTCTAAATAGCGGTCAAACGGTAGTGTGTCTGCGGTTTCAATTTCGCGCTGTCGCTCGAGCGAGGCCTGCGCCAGTTGCTGAAAGTGCGCCAGCTCGTAGGGCTCGAGGGCTTGCGCCAGTTCCTGCGCTTTGGTTTGCTGTGACAGGCTGCGCACAAAAGCCGAAAACGATCCGCCGTGCTGTTCGCGCATAGCCTGCAGCACGCGCGCCGAAGGCAGGCTGTCCGGGTGCATCAAGCCATGGTGCGCAAGCTCCACCGCTTGCGTGTACTCGCTACCACTATGGGCCTGGTCCAAGGCCTGGGCCAGCGGGCGCAGCTGGGCCACGATGTCCAGACCCCAGACATGCAAGTCGACCATATCCTCGCCACGCTGCAGTTGCAGTCCGGGTTCACGGCCTCGCTCGGCAACGCACTGCTGATTGCGCGCCATGGCGGCGATTTCGGCCGGCGTGTCGTCGGGGCTGGGCTGGCTCAGACAGTGCAGTAAAAAAACATCTAAAAACCGCAGGGTGGATGCGCGGATGCCGACCGGCTCGAAGGGGTCCAAGTCCATCAGTCGCACTTCCACGTACTCCACGCCACGCTCGCGCAGCGCGTGCAAGGGGCGCTCACCCTGAAAGATCACGCGCTTGGGTCGGATAGTGCCGTAAAACTCGTTTTCAATTTGCAACAAACTGGTCGCCAATTGTTTGAAGCTGCCATCGGCATTGCGCACGCCGATGTCCACATAAGGCGCATAGGGTTCGGTCAGTGCTTGGTGCAATGAGGCGGCATAGCCTTCCAGGCTGTTGTAGCTGACGGCCAGCGCGCTTTGTGCATCGCTTTGGTAACCCAGGCGTCCCATGCGCAGCGAGGTGGCATACGGCAGACCCATGGTGCCAGGTTGCAACTCTTGCAATGAGTGGCTGCGGCCCTGCACGAAAGTGGAACACACCGCAGGCGAGGCGCCGAACAAATACAAAAGCAAAAACGCATGCCGACGAAAATTGCGTATCAGCGCGAAATAGTCCTCGCTGGAGACACCAGGCAATGACCAGTTGTAATGAATGCCCGAGATGGTTTGCATGCGCCGTCCGTAGCGGTAACCCAAGCCGCTGCGATACACCGTCTTGGCCTGCCCCACGTTGGAGCTGCCGTACTGGCCCAGCGGAATCGCGTCATCGGCGGGCAGGCCGCAAGGCATGCTGGAGACCCAGAGCATCTCCTGGCCCATAGATGCCAGCGTGTAGTT
>CAMDHL010000254.1 GCA_945898105.1 Comamonas sp. lk
GGCATGTTCTCAGCGGCATTGGGTAATCCAAATTACGAGGCAAAGGCTAAAACCTGGATGGCACAGGGTCTATGCCAGGCTAAGGCTGGGCAGCTGGTCAATGCAGAAAAAAGCCTATTGAGAGCAAACCAGTTAGATCCGGGAAATCCGGTAGTGAGCTACAACCTAGCGTCACGCCTTTACGCCCAAGCGGACTATTCGCGCGCAGGCAGCTACATTTCCCGCGTAAACGAATCGGACATGGCCAATTCAGAGTCTATATGGCTGGGTATTCGTGTCGCTCGAAAAGCCGGCGACGCGACGCGAGTTACTGCTTTGAGCAACATGCTGCGGCAGCGTTTTGCGCAGTCCAAGGAAGTCGGCTTGCTTGATAAGGGGCAATTCGATGAATGAGGCGCAAGACCAATTGCCACTTCTGCGTGTACCGTCCGAAGAAGCGCCTCCCGTTGCTCAGCCGCTTTCCCCCAGCGCCGGGCAAATGCTTCAACGTGCGCGGCTGGAAGCCGGGATTTCCTTGGAAAGTTTATCGGCCCGCCTTAAGGTCTCTGTTCAGCGCTTGCAGGCCTTCGAAAGTGACCAATTCGAACAGGGTTCTAATTTGCAGATCGGTCGCGCTATGGTCGCCAGCGTGGCTCGCTACTTAGGGCTCGACGCCCATGTCATTTTGCAAAAGCTTCCGCAGCCGATCCCTCACTTGCAGGCAGCTGCATCACAGTCTGCCAGGGGTGGTTTCGGTCAAGAGCCGAGTCTAGCTATGCATCGCGGCGAAGCGAGCACAATTTCAGGGATTTGGTGGGTTGCGGGCATCTTTATGTTGGTAGCCGGCCTGCTGTTTTTTTATCCACACCTCAAACAAATCGTTATTGGATTTGCACCGCTATGGGCGACTGCTTCTCAAAAAAGTGTTGAGGCTGCTCCAGATGTGTTGGCCAAGGGCAATCCTGAACAGCCTAGCGAAACGCCATCCGTTGCATCGATACCGGTGGAGGTGCAGCAGGTTCCCGCGGCGCCTGTGAGTAGCGTTGCCGCCAATTCGGCGTCTTTAGGTGCTGCGGCCACGGTGCTTCTTTTTAAGGCGCGTGGTAATACATGGGTCGAAGTGACAGATGCTAAGGGTGTGGTCTTGTTGCGCCGTACGCTGGTAATGGCCGAGGCGGCTGAAGTGAGCGGTGCCTTGCCTCTGTCGGTGGTGGTGGGGCGGGCCGATCACACCGATGTCATTGTGCGAGGTCAGGCTTTTGCGCTGGACCCCTACATTCAGGAAAACGTTGCGCGATTCAAGGTGCCCTAATGAACCCAGCAATTACACTCAATTCCAATGGTTTGGCATCTCGCCAAGGACTTCAAGCCCGCGTTATTTGGGGTAGTCAGGTTGTGACCATTGGGGGCGGTGCGCCAGTGCGCATCCAGTCGATGACCAATACCGATACGGTGGATGCTATCGGCACGGCGATCCAGGTGAAGGAACTTGCTCTTGCAGGCTCTGAGATGGTTCGGATAACGGTGAATACTCCTGAGGCCGCGCAGGCTGTCCCTCATATCCGTGAACAACTGGATCGCATGGGTATTTCGGTCCCCCTGGTTGGTGATTTTCACTACAACGGACATCGCTTGCTGACCGATTTTCCGGACTGTGCGCAAGCATTATCCAAGTACCGTATCAACCCAGGCAATGTTGGTAAAGGTGACAAAAAGGATCGGCAATTTGGTCAAATGATTGAAGCGGCAATGCGCTGGGACAAGCCCGTGCGAATTGGCGTCAATTGGGGCAGCCTTGATCAGGAATTGTTGGCCGATTTGATGGACGCAAACAGCAAACTGCCAGAGCCACGCAATTACAAGCAGGTCATGTACCAAGCGTTAATCAGTTCAGCGGTTGGTTCGGCAGAACTTGCCCAGTCGATGGGCATGGCCGCAAACCAAATCATTATTTCCTGCAAAGTCAGCGGCGTGCAGGATCTGATTGCGGTGTATCGCGAGCTTGGGCGCAGTACGCCCTATCCCTTGCATTTGGGCCTGACCGAAGCCGGTATGGGTACCAAAGGCACGGTTGCTTCGACAGCAGCCTTGTCGATTTTGCTGCAAGAGGGCATCGGTGACACGATTCGCGTTTCACTCACCCCTGCACCCGGAGAGTCGCGTAATCAGGAAGTGGTGGTGGCAGCGGAAATTTTGCAGTCGCTCGGGCTGCGGGCATTTGTGCCCAGCGTAACGGCGTGCCCAGGTTGCGGTCGCACGACTAGCACCACTTTTCAGGAACTGACTCAGCAAATTGATAATTTTTTACGCGACCAGATGCCGGTTTGGCGCAAGGAATACCCTGGCGTGGAAAGCTTGAAGGTGGCGGTCATGGGCTGTATTGTTAATGGGCCAGGCGAAAGTAAGCATGCCGATATCGGCATCAGCCTTCCGGGAACCGGTGAAGCACCCGCAGCCCCAGTTTTTATTGACGGAGAAAAGCGCATGACATTGCGCGGCGAATCCATTGCCACCGATTTTCAAGCGGTGGTGGAAAACTACATCCGCGAGCGCTTTGGCGCCCGTGTTTCAAATTAACTTAGGTGTTATGAATCAATCGACTGCGCCGCGCAAGGCGGAACGGCTGGTGGCCGTCAAAGGAATGAACGACATACTGCCGCCGGAATCGGCGCGGTGGGAGGCCTTAGAGGCATGCGTGCGAACCTTGATGCGCCGCTATGCCTACGAAAGTATCCGTACTCCGATTGTGGAGCCGACCGCTCTGTTTGTTCGGGGCTTGGGCGAAATCACGGATATCGTGGAAAAGGAGATGTACTCCTTTGAGGACCGTTTAAACGGCGAACACCTCACGCTGCGGCCTGAGAACACTGCGGGTCTGGTGCGCGCGGTGGTTGAACACAACCTGCTTTACAACGGCGGCAAACGACTGTTCTACATCGGACCGATGTTTCGCCATGAACGGCCTCAACGTGGCCGCTACCGGCAGTTTTATCAGATCGGCGCTGAAGCCTTGGGATTTGCTGGCCCTGAGATCGATGCCGAACTAATCCTGATGGCGCATTCGCTGTGGAAAACTCTAGGCATCGGCGGCGTGCAACTGCAAATCAATAATTTGGGCCAGCCAGATGAGCGGAAATTGCATCGTGCGGCGCTCATTGAGTACTTTGAAAAACACGCCAACGTACTCGATACCGATTCGCGTCGGCGTCTGCATCTCAATCCGCTGCGTTTGCTCGATAGCAAAAACCCGGAGATGCAGACTTTGATCGAGGCCGCCCCACGTTTGATGGACTATCAAGGTGAAAAATCGCGTGCCCACCTGGAGGCTGTGCTCGCAATATTGCAAGCCAACGGCGTTCAGTATGTGATCAATCCACGTTTGGTGCGGGGGATGGATTATTACAACCTTACGGTATTTGAATTTGTCACCACTGATTTGGGCTCGCAGGGCACGATATGCGGTGGGGGGCGTTACGATTATTTAGTGGAAGAGGTTGGCGGCAAGCCTGCTCCCGCCGTGGGCTGGGCCATAGGGATGGAGCGGGTCCTGGAGTTACTAAAAACTCAAACGGCTTTTGCGCCCATACAGCCGCCCGATGCCTTTGCGATCGTCACTGACATGGCATTCTTGCCGCGGGTTTGTGTGGTGTTGGAGCAGTTGCGTTCCGCTGGTGTTTCTGTGCAACTGCACGCTAGCAGTGATGGGGCCCTGGCGAGTATGAAATCACAGTTTAAAAAGGC
>CAMDHL010000255.1 GCA_945898105.1 Comamonas sp. lk
AGCGGGCCCCAAGCAAATGAGCCGTCTAGAAAATTGGCGCAGCCCAGCAGCACGTTCCCGTTGGTGCTTGTGGCCGCGCTCAACTGCAAATCTGCCGACACCTCACTGGCCAAAAGCCGCAAACCCACCGAACCGGTGTCCACCAGCACATGGTCTATGGTTTTACAGAGAGTAATGCTGCCGGGCTTGCAAATAGTAACGCTGGTGTAGAGCCGGTTGACCCCGGCGCCGTCTGGGCCACTGTCAACGAGCAGGTCGGCGACATTGACGCCGGTGACGGCCTTCGAGAGAGTACTGGAAGACCCCCCGCCACAGGCAGCTAGAGTCAGCAGCAGCCACAGAAGCAAAAATACACGCTTCATCGGGCTCGTGTTACTTCAATAGCGCCTGCACATCAACACCGGGCGGAAGCAATGCAGTTAGATACGCGTAACCCTGAAACGCACCCATAACGCCGGAGGAAACCAGGACTAAGCCGCCAGACTGCACCAACACCGGCCCGCCGCGCTTACCCGCTTGCCGGGCCGCTTGGACCGAAGCTTTAAACACAGGCAAGTAAGAGGCCAGCAACATGCCCATGTCCGGGAGGTCCGGGCCACTCCAGCGAAGGGCAAAAACTTGTCCACCGGAATCAACAAATTCTTTGACCACGGTTCCATTGTTTAGCTCTAGCGCGTATACCTTGTAACCCTGTCCGGTTTGTGCGGACTGGTAACTCGCGACCCGGGCATCGACAGCCCCGGAAGCCCCCGCGTCGAACGGGGCCTCTCCCAGCGCAGCGCTGGCCAAAAACGGCATTGCCAAAGCAAGCGCCAGGGTGCCTAATCGCCATTTTCTAAGCTGCATGGTTCGCCCAGTTTTTCAAAAGGAGGATACGAGGCTACCACGGCGGATATCCCAGCGAAAAATGGAAATGTAAACCTTTGGCAAAGCACTGAGGCCAGCTGTCACCTTGGTGAGGCGGAGAGCCTGCTGCCTGCCGTATGCTATCGGGGAAATTGCCTACAAACTTCCTTCTCTCACACTACCATGACCTCTCCCGCCCGCTATCTCCCCCCGGTACTCAAAAACCTCCGCTTCCCAGTGATCGGATCTCCACTTTTCATAATCAGCAACCCCAAACTGGTCATTGCACAATGCAAAGCGGGGGTGGTTGGCTCCATGCCTGCCCTCAATGCGCGCCCTGCAGCGCAGCTAGACGAATGGCTGGCCGAAATTACCGAGGCGCTTGCCGCCCACGACAAAGCCCACCCCGAATCGCCGGCCGCGCCCTATGCCATCAACCAGATCGTGCACAAAAGCAATGATCGCTTAGACCACGATATGCAGGTCTGCGCAAAATACAAAGTACCGATCGTTATCACCAGTCTGGGTGCGCGCGAGGACGTCAACCGCGCGGTGCAGTCGTGGGGCGGCGTGGTGCTTCACGACGTGATCAACAATGTATTTGCGCACAAGGCCATAGAAAAAGGCGCCGACGGACTGATCCCGGTGGCGGCCGGGGCCGGTGGACATGCGAGTGTGAAAAGCCCGTTTGCGATGGTGGCCGAGATACGCCAGTGGTTTGGCGGCCCACTCGCGCTGTCCGGGGCGATCTCATCGGGGGGCGCGATTTTGGCAGCCCAAGCTATGGGCGCCGACTTCGCATACATCGGCTCGGCATTTATTGCCACTGAAGAGGCCCGCGCGGTCGATGGCTACAAGCAAATGATTACCGAGTCCAATTCAGATGACATCGTTTACAGCAATTTTTACACTGGCATTCACGGCAATTACCTCAAGGGCAGCATCCGCAATGCCGGTATGGACCCGGACCATTTACCGGAGAGCGATCCCAGCAAAATGAACTTTGCCAGTGGCGAGGGTGCCAATGCCGCCAAGGCATGGAAAGACATATGGGGCTGCGGCCAGGGCATAGGCGCGATCCGCGAAGTGATGCCCGCTGGCGAGATGGTGGCGCGCTTTAAGCGCGAATACCAAGAGGCTAAATCCGCCTTGCTCGCAAGCTAAACGCCGGCTTGCACAAGCACTTTTCCAAACGCAAAACGAACTTACTAAACCTACATCGAGCAAGACCATGAGCCAAGAACTTTTGGAACATATCGAAGGTGGCATCGCCACACTCACCATGAACCGCCCTGAAGCGCGCAACGCCATGACGCGCGACATGTTGGTTGACTTAGAGCGTAGCCTGTCCCGGCTGGCGGCCGATCGCAGCGTTCGTCTTGTAGTGCTAACCGGCACCGGCGATGCTTTTTGCGCCGGGGGTGATGTCAAAGGATTTGCCAAAAGCGCCACCGATGGCGTGGATGCTGTCAGTTTTGAAGAACGCACACATGGTCTGCGCATGATCATGGAGTCCAGCCGCTGGCTGCATGAGATGCCCAAGCCGACGCTGGCCGTCATTCCCGGCCCGGCCGCCGGTGCCGGCCTGTCGCTGGCGCTGGCCTGCGATATGCGTATCGCTTCGAGCAACGCAAAATTCACTACCGCGTTTTCCAAAATCGGGCTATCTGGCGATTTTGGCGGTAGCTATTTCCTCAACTATCTCGTCGGCGCGGCCAAGGCGCGTGAGATGTATTTCACCGCCCAAGTAGTGCAAAGCGAAGAGGCCCTGCGCATCGGTCTGGTTAACCGGGTGGTGGCGCGCGAGCAACTGACCGAAGCCGCCCATGCCTGGGCCGCTGAACTCGCTGCGCTGCCCACTGTGGCAGTTGGCTACATGAAGCAAAACCTCAACACAGCGCTGCGCGGATCGCTGGGTAACGTGCTGGATGCCGAGGCGCCCAATATGATCCGCACTTTTGAAACGCAAGACCACAAAGGCGCTGCCGTGGCCTTCGTGGAAAAGCGTGCACCACAATTTAAAGGCCGCTAAATGAGCGATAACACTGAATATCTACCCCCCAAGATTTGGACCTGGGACAAAGCCAGTGGCGGCAAGTTCGCGCATATCAACCGACCCATAGCCGGCGCCACGCACGATAAGACACTTCCGGTGGGCAAGCATCCGATGCAGCTTTACTCACTGGGCACGCCCAACGGCATTAAAGTTACCGTGATGCTCGAAGAACTGCTGGCATTGGGCCACAGCGGCGCCGAATATGACGCCTGGCTCATCAACATCCAAGAAGGCCAGCAGTTTGGCAGCGAGTTTGTCGGCATCAACCCCAACTCCAAAATTCCCGCCCTCCTGGACCGCAGCGGATCCGAGCCCGTGCGGGTCTTCGAGTCGGCGGCCATCCTGTGGTACCTGTCGCAAAAATTTGACGCCTTCATGCCCAAGGACTTTGTCACGCAAACTGAATGCATGTCCTGGCTGTTCTGGCAAATGGGTAGTACGCCCTTTCTGGGGGGCGGATTCGGCCATTTTTATGCTTATGCGCCGAGCAAAATGGAATATCCGATCAACCGCTTTGCCATGGAAGTCAAACGGCAAATGGATGTGCTGGACAAGCGACTGGCTGACCACCCTTATTTGGCCGGTGAGGAATACAGCATCGCCGATATGTCCGTCTGGCCCTGGTATGGCGCCTTGTCCAAAGGGCAGCTCTATGAAGCGGGTGAGTTTTTGCAAGTCCAGGAATATACGCACGTTATCCGTTGGGCGGACCAGATCGCCAAGCGCCCCGCGGTTCAGCGCGGGCGTAAAGTAAATCGCACCTGGGGTGATGCCGATAACCAGTTGGCCGAGCGGCATGATGCCAGCGAC